>JABIUH010000507.1 GCA_018701055.1 Woeseia sp.
TGACGGAAATGTGTCGTGAATGTTCAGATGCCGCATTTGATATTCATGCAGGTCGCGCGATTCAAGCCGGCCCCAGAAACTACTTGGCGAATATGTATTTAGCCGTGCCGGTTGCGATCACCGTTGAAGGCGCGAATATTTTAACACGAAGCCTTATGATTTTTGGACAAGGCGCGATGCGCTGCCATCCGTATGTTTTGCGAGAGCTACAAGCGGCACAGGACACTGATGCTCAGCGTGGATTACACGATTTCGACGATGCGTTGTTTTCGCATATCGGCTACGCCATCAGCAATGCAGCGCGAGCATTTTTCCTCGCACTGACGCACGCGAAATTCAGCAATGTACCGTTGAATACACCAACACGCCGCTACTATCAAAACGTCAATCGATACAGCGCAGCATTCGCGTTGGCAACTGATTTTGCAATGCTGACGCTCGGCGGAAAATTGAAAATCAAAGAACTCCTGTCAGCTCGCCTGGGCGATGTGTTGAGCAGCATGTATCTCGCATCAACAGTTCTGAAGCATTTTGAAAATCAGGGCAGGCGCGCAGCAGATATTCCTTTGGTCGAATGGTCGGTTCGAACCCTCATGTATCGGGCACAGGAGCAACTGCACAGCTTTCTACGCAACTTCCCGAACAAACCAGTCGCCTTTATTTTGCGTTGCGTGATCTTCCCACGGGGCAGGACGTATTCAGCGCCGTCGGACGAACTTGGCAAAAAGATTGTCGACCTCATCACCACGCCAGGTGAAGCACGCGACCGCTTAAGCGAGCAAGCCTATACAACCTTGGAACCGGGCAATCCTCTTGGCTTACTTCAGGAAGCACTGGAGCTTTCAGAAAAACTTCTTCCGCTCGAAAAGAAACTGAAACAGGCACGGAAAGAGAGCTTGATCACTTCAGAGTATCTCGGACATCAAATCATAGAGGCAGCCAAAGCAGGCGTAATCAGCAATAAGGAAGCGGACGAATTGCGCGACTTTCATGACAAGGTTTCGCATCTCCTTGCAGTAGATGACTTCTCGCCTGAAGAGCTCTGCAGAATACGTCCAGACGTCGACGGAATCACCGTACCAGAGAAATCGCGGGAACCCATCGCGATGGTGAAGGTGGAGGGTGCGGCAAATGTGCCGGCCAAAAAAACAACAGCGAAAAAGGTTGTGAAAAAATCGGCCGCTAGTAAAAAGAAAGGTTCCACCAAAAAGGCTAGCAAGAAGAAGCCAACCAAGAGCTAATGTATGGCAGATAAGCACGGGCCAGCTTACGAGGTAACTCATACGCTCGACGGCGTAAATGTCGTCGAGTTCGACGCATGGCTTGGCCATTCCAGGTGTGTTGCGCGCCACCGGATTTGTCACCGACGATGATGAAGCGGGTCGACCGAGACGGGTCACACTCTACCAGTTCGAATCTGACGGCGATCTCGAAACCTATCTCGCCGGCCAGCCAAAAAAATGCGGCAAAAGATAACCGCGGTCTTTCCTGAAGAAATTGACGTCACGCGACGACTTTTGTGGCAATCGACCATTGTTGATGGCGACATTCAACCAACCGAGATGTGCCTGAATTGTGGAACGACATTGGCGGGTCAATATTGTGGTAATTGCGGCCAACGTGCACATAGCAGGCTAATTAGCATTTGGGAGCTTTTTCGCGATGCATTTGGCGACCTGCTCGAATTGGACTCTCGGCTTTGGCGAACCCTAATCCCGCTTGCTGTCAGGCCGGGAAAACTTACGCGAGACTATCTAGAGGGTCGACGGGCCCGATTCATGCCACCGTTCCGTACCTATCTTGTGCTCAGCATCGTTTTTTTCCTTGTCGCCTTTTTCGACCCGCAGGAAGAATTCAGTTTGCTATTCGGCTCGACAGAGCAAGAAGAATCCGATAATTTCAGCGATAGTTTTATGGAGGGAAGGGAAAGTTACGATGACCCGGAATCCGCATCACTATTCGATGCCGAGGACGATGATTCTTCGCCTCCAGATCTAGCTAATGGCGAAGATGATGAAGGTGTAGATAACGGTCAGTGCGATGACATCACTAACGAGGACTTGCCACCGTGGCTAACTGAACGACTCACGCCGGAGAGAATGAAAGTTGCGTGCGAGAACGTTGTTGCCAATGACGGCAAGGCGTTTGCCAGTAAGTTGCTGGATAATGTACCTGCGGCACTTATTGCGTTGCTGCCATTGATGGCGTTCGTACTCAAGATGCTCTACCCCTTGTCGAAGCGCTACTATGTTGAGCATGTTTTGTTCGTCGTGCATTTTCACGCTTTCATTTTTCTGATTCTTTCGCTGCACATCCTGTTTTCGCAGCTTACGGAACTTGTGCTCGGGTCGGACCTGGTTTGGCCAATTACGTCTACCGCCGTGTCCCTTTACATTCCAATTTACTTTTATAAGGCGATTCGACGCGTTTACGGCCAAAATTGGTTTGTTGCGCTGATTAAATATGTCGTTCTATTGGCCGCCTATGGCGTCGGATTGATCGGAATCCTGCTTATTTCCGCAGCCTTTGCCGCGTTCTCGATTTGAAGCTTGCTCAGTTATGCCAAACTGCAATGATTGGCCTTGAGCGAACGCTCGAACCCCTCTAGAATTTCGAGGTTAGGCAGTTTGCACGGTCAGCGAGAGAGCAGCACACTTACTTAAATCATGGACAGAAAACGCATAGGAATCAGCGGCCTCGCCGCCTATACGCCGCCATTTCGGGTCTGGTTGGAGGACTGGTGTGGGTGGACTGGCAACCAATGGCCGAAGATTCGCGAGGTGGTGGGACGGAGTTTCCGCATCCGTGGCAGCAATCAAAGCGTCTATACCATGGCCGCTACCGCCGTCATGCGCCTTATCGATCAATATGAAGTAGACCCGGCGCGGGTAAAATTTCTTGGGTTAGGCACGGAATCCAGCACCGACAATTCGGCGGGTGCAATTATCGTCAAAGGCATGATTGATCAGGCTTTGGTTGCTCAGGGCAAACCCCCTATTTCTCGAAATTGTGAAGTACCGGAATTCAAACACGCCTGCCTTGGAGGTGTGTATGGCATGAAAAATGCCATTCGGCATCTTGCTCTCGATGGCGCGGGCGGCCAGGCGATTGTCGTCTGCGCTGACATCGCTGAGTACGCACGCGGATCAAGCGGCGAACCTACCCAGGGGGCCGGCGCGATCGCAATGTTGCTCGAAGAAGATCCGCAACTGGTTGAGGTTGATCTGCTGCAGTCCGGATCAGCGTCTGATTACCGGATAATGGATTTTCGCAAGCCGATGTTACGATTCTGTGGACAAGACAGAAGTGAAAGTCATCAAGTTCAGGACTTTCCAGTATTCAACGGCAAGTATTCGACTACCTGTTATATAGACGAAACACTGCATGCGCTCAACGATATGTACGAGAAGCGTGGGCTGATCGCCGCAGATTACTTACGTTCGTTGAAAACCGTTTTCATGCATCGACCTTACCGCCGCATGCCAGAAACTGGCTACGCCGTTGCTTATCTGTTTGCGCTTGGTAATGGATCTGCCGAGGACCGCGCCGAACTCGCCTCATTTTGTTACGAAGCCGGGGTGGAGCCGGATGGCTTATTAGCTGAGATGAGCAGTAAGCCTGAAATCGTTGCACTGGCAGACCCGGAACGCCTGAACTTTGAGGCCTATCCACTGACGATGGCAGTATTTCGAATATTCCGGGCCTCACGCCGCTATCGGCGAGAAATTTTGGACAAGCTCGCGCTAGGCAGCGACACCATGTTAGATCTCGGCAATCTATATACAGCGGCAATGCCCGCGTGGATCGCGGCAGGATTCGAACAAGCGGCAGATGAGAATTTAGACATAGCGGGTGAAGAATTGCTAACGTTAGGTTACGGCAGCGGCGACGCTGCGGAAGTCATTCCATTCATTGTTGCTGAAGGCTGGCGCGCAGCAACCAATAAGATTCAATTTGGACAATCGATGGAATTCGCAGTTGATCTTAACGAAGACCAATACGCGGCATTGCACTCCGGCAGACGCCCAAAAAATCTGGATTTCCTGCCAAGTAAAGAATTTGTGATCGATAAAATTGGTCGCATAGACGAGCGACAATTTCAGGATGTAGGCATTGAGTACTATAAGTACGTGAGTTGAACAGTCAATGAAATCTCTTTCCACCCTTTTTATGAGCTCGTGGAGGGTATTATCAGCCGAACTCGTAGTTGTTTTCCTCGGCGTTTACAGTGCGTTTGGGGTTGACAATTATCGCGAACAACTCGATCGAAATGAACGTACCCAATAAGTGGTTCTTGCACTCCAGCAAGATCTCAGAGACCACATCAATGTCACGGGTGGATTTCACGCCCACATAAACAGTGGACTGGCAGAGTGGGAAGCGGCGCACGGTCGCGGCGAGAAACCACCTCCATACGTATTTCGAATATTCGGCGCGGAGATTCCGCCACGAACGACATGGAATATCGTTCTACAATCCCAATTGACTGATCTGCTCGAATCTAATGTGCTGTTTAAGTTAGGTTTTTTCTATAATGAAGTTACGCTTGGCGCTAATAAATACATTCGCTACGTCGAATTCACCGAAGCTGAGGGACTACCGCAACTTAAAGCGGACGAACCCATTTTCTTCAGAAATGATGGCAACCGGCTGCTGCCTAAGTTTGAATCTCATATGGATCGGTTGCGGGAATATAACGACTTTTACGAGAAAACCGCAGATTGGGCAAAATGTTTGCTTGAGCGTCTGGAGAAGATTGATCAGTCAACAGCGCTCTGCCGCTCCGACGTTGGAATCTCGGTGCTCTAGACAACTCGCGAGCGCTGGGCCTTCGCATATTTTGCGAGCGTTCCTGGAAACTCCGAATTGAGTTGTCGCCATTCCAACCTCAACCACGGCGTAAATTTTTCAGGTTCACGCTCCAACTCTTCTCCCAATTCGGCCGCCGACACAAAACGCAGCGCAGCTATCTCTGTTTCATTCGCTACCGGGTCCTGATCGACAACCCCTAGAAACACATGACACAACTCATGTTCGGATCCCAGATCACCGAACGATGCCTGATACTCAAAACTAAAGACGGACTCCAAAACTGCACTCACATGCAACTCATCCTGTAACCGTCGTTCGGTCGCGAATTCGATGGACTCCCCTTCGCGCGGATGGCTACAGCAACTGTTTGCCCAATACAGTGGCCATAGTCGTTTGCCGGAAGCCCTCTGCTGCAACAATAAGTCGCCTTTCTTGTTGAACAAAAACACTGAAAACGCACGATGCAATACGCCGTGGCCGTCATGGCAGTCGGCCTTACTCATCAAACCTACCTCGTTGTCATGAGCGTCAACGAGAATGAGTGATTCATCTTCAGATGAAACAATTTTTTGATTTGCTAGTGACACGGAAATTCTACTACTCCGAAATGAATACAATTTGATAGCCTGCTTCGGCCAAAGTTCGACTTACTTCGTCAACCTTACCGGGACAGAGCGCAACGATTGAGCCACCGCCGCCCGCTCCCGTCAACTTCGCCCCCAATGCGCCGGCATCCCTGGCCATCGCCACCATATTTTCCAACTCTGGAGTAGAAACGCCAATAGCATTGAGGAGTCCTTGGCAGATATTCATTGCGGACCCTAGTTTTTCGTAATTTCCCTCAGCAAGCGCCGTAGCACCCATGAGCGTCAATTCATCAATATTGTTAAAGAGAGCGGCGTATTGGGCTTTGTTAACCTCGTAGCGCTGACGAACGCCATCAATCAGGGTTTTCGTATTGCCATACACACCACTCGCGGCAATGACCAATGGTGGAATATCGGTCAAATTGATCTGCTCTGGACTACGCTCGCCGCCCGCTTTGAAGAGAATCGGCCGGGCAAAAGTGGCGAGATAATTGTCCACGCCGGACGGCGTCCCATGCGTAATTTCCTCGCATTTCAACGCGATCCGATTAACGTCATCATTATCCAACTCCAACCGCATGAAATTAGCCATCGCTCGGATGACCGCAACTGCGAAAGACGCTGATGAACCCAGGCCCATGCCCAGCGGCACTCGCGAGGCAATCTCAATAGAAAAATTTCGCTCCGTAGCGCCGAGTTCTGCGACGATTAGATTGACCACCGTAGCCGCGCCGCTCTGATCTGCATCACCAGCGCGCCAATTTTCGGAGATGTCCCAGTCTGGTGCCGCCAGCCACATTTGAGAAGAGTTGTCGCAAACAGTCGCAACCACCGCTTCTTCAATCGGCAGTGCCAACGCGTGACGGCCATAGACCACCGCATGCTCGCCCAACAGAATGACTTTTCCAGCAGCGCAGCCGCGCGCCGTTTCGGCGGCAGCCATCGATTGATTGCTCGGCCGGCGCGCCTTGAACTCCGTAAGCAATTCTTTTGCTTTCCAAATCTTCACTTCACCGGATTTAATTAGCGCGGTGACGATATCGTCAAAATACTCATTCGGGATATCAGCCGACGTCGCGACGCTTCGTGCATGCAGCGCCATGTGCCCTTTTTGAATACCACTTGTCGTCAGAGCCCGAAGCGCAGCAAGGTTTTGTGCAAGTCCGGTTGCGGCCATCAACTCGGCCAACTCGGACGCAGTCTCTACACCACTTAGCGCGAGACCCACATGCGCGCCCGGATTCGACTGCAGGGAACCACCCACGGTGCCAGGCTTGAGTGGTAGGGTCAGTGTGCCGACGAGGTCGCCGTTGTCGTCCACCGACCAATCGGTCAGCGACTTATATTGGCCATCACGAGCGGCGTAGGCATGCGCTCCGGCTGCAATAGCACGCCAGTCATTGCCAGTCGCAATTGCCAACGCATCAATGCCATTCATGATGCCCTTGTTGTGCGTAGCTGCCCGATACGGATCCGCAAGGGCGAATTGATTTGCACGTACAATGCCATCGCGAATTTCGGCAGCAGCCTGCGCGTCTTCAGCAAGCTCTAAGAGTGGAACTCGTGCACGCGCGCTGACCATCGCTCTATCGGCCAGATTGGATAGTATTCTCAAGCCGATACTCCCGCCCGCAATCCGTTGGATCTCCGGCGCCAGTCTTTCGCATATCGTGTTGACGACGTTCGCACCCATTGCATCGCAGGTATCCACTAACAAATGTAGGACCACGATAGTTTCGCCGTTCGGCAAACTGTGTTGAAAAACTTCAATCCCTTTGGTGCCGCCACCCCGTTTTACGAGATTCGGCTGAATGACGTTCGCCAGCTCCTGGAGCTCTGCCTTCGCGCGATCAAGCTTGCCAATGAACGCTGCCGGATCATCGACATCGTGCATTTGGATTTGCCCAACCAAAAGCGAATCGTCAGTTGCGACAGTGAATCCACCGCCAGTACGAATGAGTTTTGCGGCGCCGCTAACGCCGGCAATAATGGACGGCTCCTCGACAACCATTGGAACGACATGGTCGCGATTATTCACCAGAAAATGCGGTGCCACACCGAGCGGCAAACCGAAAACACCGACGACGTTTTCGGTCATTCTATCGGCCTGTGCTACTGACTGTACGGTCGTACCCGCGAGCAGCTTAGCGCCATCTCTTTCTTTAAGAATACCGTTATCGACGAGCGTCTTGATCCGATCGGGAATCGACTGACGGTAGAGCCCGCTTATTTTTGAATTTCGCACCGTCAATCTACCTTCGAAATCACGACGCCGTTCGAATCCATTGCCACCGACAACTCCCGAAATCCCAATTTTTCCACCTCAGCAACATAGTCTTCCAATGCGGACGCATCTAAGCCTAAAGCAATTCCAATATCTCCTCCGCCAGCACCACAAGGCTTGTAGAGAACATCGGTCGAAACCGATGCTGCGTAAAGCGTATCGTGACCAGCATCGAAAATTCCCAGCCCGTGTGCCAGATTAAACTGGTACAAGGATTCTGTATACGCACCGAGCGATACAAGAATATTCGTAGACTGCTGGTGCGCCCAAGTGTTTGCCACATCACTCGCCGCCGCTACCAAAGCAGATACCGATGGATGGTTCGAATTCGACCGATCAAATTTCGTCACGCGCGCTTGGGTCGATGCCGGTCGGCCACTCCATAAAATTGCGTAGAACAGATCGTCTGGCCACGAATGTCTGACCAGATTAGCGGCATCTCCCATCCTATATTCGATAACGCCCCCTGCCAGGCTGGTCGCAATATCAACCCCACTGCCCAATCCGCTTTGAAAATTTGCATGTGCGGCTAATGCGGCCTCGCCAAGGGCAATTTCTTTTTCACCCAATTCGCACAACACTGCAACGAGCGCGGATATTGCCGCGGCGCTCGAACCTAAGCCTAATTTGTAGCGAGTAGAATCATCCGCAAACGCACCGGTATCAATCGAAAAGGATTTTGCTTCTCGATCGTCAAAATCGACCGCTGCGAATGCCGCTTCCACAAGCGTTAGGCCGCCCTCTGGAAGTTCGTCGTGCCATGTAATGTCGCCACCATCGTTAGTGCTGAAACGCCAAGACCCCGTCGCGAAGCCAGGGGTGGAAACAACGTGATAA
>JABIUH010000360.1 GCA_018701055.1 Woeseia sp.
CGTCACTTTCGCGAACAGGGTGTTGACGTGCAAAAAAACCCCTTCACGGTCATCGGCATTGGCGACATGAGTGGCGACGTATTCGGCAATGGCATGCTGCTGTCGCGCAAGATAAAACTGGTTGCTGCGTTCAACCATATGCATATTTTTCTCGACCCCGACCCGGATATGGCGGCGAGCTTCAAAGAACGTCAACGAATTTTTCGCCTGGATCGTTCTAGCTGGGATGACTACAACGATACGCTCATCTCGAAAGGCGGCGGTGTCTTCTCCCGACAGGCGAAACAGATAAAGCTAAGTCATGAAGTACGGGCAATGCTCAACACCAGCGAAACCTCGATGCGCCCGCTCGATCTCATTCGCACGATTATGCGCATGCAGGCGGACCTTTGGTGGAACGGCGGCATCGGCACCTACGTGAAAGCCAGTACAGAAAGCCATGCGGATGTCGGTGATCGCGCCAACGACACCGTTCGAATTGATGCTAACGAACTGAACTGCAAGGTGGTTGGCGAAGGTGGCAATCTCGGCTTAACCCAACGCGGTCGAATCGAATATTCGATGCATGGTGGTCGCATCAATACGGACTTCATCGATAATTCCGCCGGAGTGGATAGTTCAGACCGTGAAGTCAATATAAAAATCCTCTTGACCGCGGCGGCGAAAGAACACGGCCTCGACACCGCCAAAAGAAACAAGTTACTTGCCAAGATGACCGATGACGTCGCGCAATTCGTGTTGCGCAGCAATTATTTGCAAACACAATCAATCAGCATGATGGAGGCGCGGGCGCCAGAAAGACTGTCCGAGACAGCCAGGCTAATTAGTAATCTCGAAAAAACTGGTTTATTGAATCGCGACCTTGAATTCTTACCGGATGAATTGGAAATCGACGAGCGGCGCCAGCGAGGCCAGGGTCTGACTCGACCCGAACTGTCCGTAATCCTGAGCTACGCGAAAATTGATTTGTACAACGGACTGGAAGGATCGGATCAAGCGCTTGACGACTTCTTAACCACTGATCCACAGCGATATTTCCCACCTATATTGCGCAAACGCTACTCAGATCTCATTCCCGTACATCGTCTTAGTCGACAAATATTAGCGACGCTCATTGCAAATAATATTGTCAATCGCATGGGACCAACGTTCGTCAAGCGCCTGCAGGTCGACACTGGCGCAAACATCGTCACTATTGCGAGAGCCTACATCGTTGCTCGCGAGATATGTCAGGCAAGCGAAATATGGCGCCAGATCGAAGAACTGGACAATCAAATACCAGCAAAAATCCAGCAATCGATGATGTTTGATGTCGGACGAATTTTACGACATGCCTGTTATTGGTTGATCGAACGCTACGGTGACGATCTCGATATCGTCAAGGCTGTCGATGAGTTGAAAGCTGGGATGACGACCGTCTACGCTCGGGCTTTAAGCATTGTTGTCGGTCCAGGGAAAGAGCGGCAAAGATCTTCTGCAATGGATTACATGAAAAATGGAGTACCAGAGAAGCTCGCAAAAAAAATGGCTGCGCTCTTACTTACGCGGGGAGGTCTCGATATTACGGATCTCACTAATCGGCATCGCAAGGAAATAATACCGACGGCGCAAATGTACGCAATTTTGAGCGATCGATTGGGCATTGTCTGGATGAATCGCTCTGTTGAAAATTTGCATGTCGAAGGTCGTTGGCAGGCATTGGCGCGCAGCAACTTGCGCGATGACTTTTACCGCATTAGACGTGATTTTGTAACGAGACTGTTTTCGAATCGTAGTCGTAAGACGCCGCAAGAATTATTTGGCGTCTGGACAGAACAAAATGCGACTGCCATCCGAGTGTTTGATTCAGTTCTGGCGGATATGCAGCTTAAGCAAGACGTTGACTTTGCGACGCTATCAGTCGCATCGCAAGAACTACGCAAGCTGACCGACAGTTTGTAATAAAATAGAAAACTGAACCCTATACAAAAAACGGAGAAATTATGGCGGGCAAACTTGTCTTGTGTCGGCACGGCCAAAGTGAATGGAATCTA
>JABIUH010000325.1 GCA_018701055.1 Woeseia sp.
CTCATGTGGCGCCCCGGTCCTGGCCGCTACAGATGACACATTCACGATCGATCCCCCATTACCCCCGTGTAAGACAGACATACGCTTGATACCTGCCTGCATACAGTTAAATGCGCCAATGACATTCGTTTCCAGGATTCGTCTTAAACGCGGTAGATCGATACCCGCAAAATCCGTCTGCAACTCGAGTATCCCCGCGTTATTGACCAGACCTCCAATATTGCCGAGTTCAAGCTGGGCACGAGCGAACATTTTCTCGACATCATCCGGGTCTGCGACATCTGCGGCAACGGAGATGGCAGTGCCACCGTTGGCAACGATATTCTCAACCACCTGTTCCGCGGCTTTCGCGTTCTTTAGATAGTTGACACAAACTGAAAACCCTTGCTGAGCCGCAAGAATCGCGGTTGCCGCACCAATACCGCGACTCGCGCCCGTGATGATGACCGCGCTACCGGGCTTAGACTGCGCCATTTAACCCGGCCTTCCGTTCAGTCTCAGGATATTTTTCAATTGCGTAACGCAGCATCGTGCGCGGCATTGTTTTGTAATGTTGTCGCAGATATTTCATTTCCACTGACCTGTCTCGATTGCCACGAAATTGATCGCCTTCACCGTACTCGCCAGCACCTGTCTTTAAAGAATCGGCCTGAATGCTCGGGGATTTAGCGCTGCCGAATGCCGCAAGCTCTTCACTAATTTCCACGGCTGTCGCTGGCACTAACTACAACCCGAAACTTAAGTCGCAGCAGACTGTTGCCGACCTTCGTTCACATATAAATATGCGGGCAAAGCACATGACAAACCGATGCCGAGATTCAGCGCAAAAAAAACCACGGCCTGGGACCGATGCCAAATCCTGACTCATTGAAGTGCTGTATGAAAAACGCATATGGGATGATTGCCCCGAGAATAGCCAGAGTCAGGTATAACGTTTTAAGTTTCGCAGGCTCCACCGTCATCGTACCCTCCCCCTTAGCGCGCGTATTTATTCGCACCCATAAAATGTAATGAAACGTACGGCTCATCTCCGACAACCCAGCTATCGTGCGGCTCGCTCGGTATATAAAACAACTGACCGGGCCGCAACTCAGTCACCTCGCCATTTGAGAATGCTGCGGTCGCAACACCTGACACAACCATACCAACATGTTCGACGCTACAATAATCTTCACCAATGTCAGGGCCAACATCTACTGACCATTTCCAGCCTGGCTGATACGGGGCTCGACCAATTGTCTGCCACCTAAAGTCACCGTTTCAAACTTACCCTTCGGAAATTGGGTGACTTCATCCGGAAAATCGAACTGCTTGATGATTACCTCGATCTGACTTTCTGTCATTCGCTTTTAAACCCGACTTTTTTATGTGCACCGTCACAAAACGGCTTATTATTTGAGGCCCCACATCGACACAAGGCCGCCTGAGTGCCTTGCCAGGCCTCACGACCGCTTGCAGCCACTATAGCAAGATTGCCACGCACCAGAACGGGACCGTCTTTCGCGAACTTGATTTGCAATGGACCGCCAACTTCGGATTCAGCCGCGCCGGAATCGCCGACAGCACCATAGTCTTTGAACCCTGCCTGCTCATGGCTATTATCGCAATAAGGTTTGTTTTGCGACTGACCACATCGACACAGCGCCGCACGATAATTTAACCCAGGAATATCTTCTGGCGCAGCTTCGATATCGAGGTCGCCGCGAACAAACAATGGTCCGTTATAAGCGACTTGTACCGTATTGCGTGATGGTGGTTGCTCGACATTCGAACCGTCAGCAAAATTGACCGATAGCGCGCCTGTTGGACAACGCAAGATAACCTCATTGACCTCTTCGCTGCTTGCCGCATCAGGTTGGCACCACGGTTTACGTCCACCGACAAACAAATCTCCTTTGGCCCGGCCGCACTCGCCAACATGAATACACAGCGGACCATTCCAGGAAACAGTTGCCTCCTTTCCTTCGTAATTGAATGTTTCGTTTTTCGACATGTTGTGATTCCTCGGCTACTGCCTGGATACGAAAATTTGACCTACTCCAATATACCGCAGTTCCTATCAGCCGTGGCATAGAGGGACTTTGTGCGTGAAATGCGTAAATTAGCCACTCGCGATTGAACCGCAAACCATCAATCATCATCCTTCGAATAGAGCACAGAAGGGAGGCTGTCATGCGATTAGCAATTCTCGTTCTAATTTCCAGTTTAGCCATATCACCAAGTATTGCGCACGATCGATATTCCAAAGAAGAATGCAGCATTGTCAAAGCTAAAATTCGTCATATTTATTCGAAAATGCGGGACGGCTACACTCGCGCACAAGGGGAACGCCTGGAAGCGAAACTGCGAAAACTAAGAAAAGCGCGGCAGAAAAAATGCTAAAACGCTAAGTGTGAGCTAAGTCGAATCGACTACTGAAATACGTGCGTGGACAACAGGCCTCGCCAAGGAAGATTGATCGTCATCGCAAGGGGTGTGTCGAACGTCGTCGCAGCCGATGCGGACCAGTCAGCGCCGCATCACGAGCTCGGATCACACGCTCGAACGCACGGATTAATCTCGAGATTGCTCAATGCCAACGCAAACTTCCAACATCAATATTAAGTTTTAGCCATCGGCTGTCGTTTCCAATAGGAAAGTGAACGCCACACCCATTCCGCCGGACCAAATCGATTGCGTTCAAGCCACCACGGGCTGAACCAAAGTTGAAACGTCAACATCGCAGCAACGAATGCCATTTGCCAAATTCGCGGAATCTGTCCGTAAAGGCCAAATCCATAGCCGTAGAAAATAGTCGTCATAACAATTGAATGCGCCAGGTAATTCGTAAATGCCATTCGACCAACCGCGGTGAAACGCGCCATCAAATTTCGCAAGATGCCGTTTTTAACGATAGTCATTACCAACGCAATATGTCCAAATGCGACCAGAATACTGCCGATATAGTTGGGAAATCCGCCGAGACCAAACATCCAAAACGCATCCCATTGATGACTGCTCATTCCGTAAGCACTGATCAGCATAATCGGCAATCCCAGCCCATAGCCGATAAACATCAACTTCCTGTAAAATGAATTCGACCGTTCGCAAGAAATTATTCCGAGTTTCATCAAGGCCATACCGATCAGCATCAGCCCGCCTACTCGCCAAATAACGAAGCCGACCGTCCCCTGTGTTTGCAACATCTGCACGATCGGAATCCGCTGTTCGAAATTCTTTGAGTACCCTGCGGTGTATGCGGCCATATCCTCACGAACCTGTTCAGCCGCGAGTTTTAGCAATAGGGCCATGCCCTCCCATTCCTCTAATGTTTCTGTCTGTTCTGGGGTTAGCGCTTGCCCCGCGTCCTGGAATTGCTCAATTTCAACACTCCTGCTTTTCAGGTCTTCCATGTACGGGCCACCGCTTACCGTGAAAAGCACACCAACGAGTAATAGGGAGCAACCGGTTATGATCAGCGATCGCGCCGAACAATTACGAAACAAGAATATGAACATACCCATTAGACCGTAATGAAAGAGGATATCCCCGAACCAAATAAAATAGCCGTGTAACGCACCAACGACCATCAGCCAAAAACAACGCCGATACCACAAACCTCCGTACTTTTCGCCACGAACATCAGCTCTTGTTGCCATCATCACCAACCCCGCGCCAAACAGGAGCGAGAAAATAGTCATGAATTTCTGATCGAAAAATATGTGGGTAAGAAACCACGTGCCGACGTTGTACCATTCGTTCCCGCCATGCGCTAAGGGATTCTGGTAAGCAACGAAAGGCATCGCAAAGGCGTAAATATTCATCACCAAAATACCGAGAACAGCGACACCGCGAAGAGTATCGATGGCAATGAGACGCTCGGATCCCATGGCCGGCGATGTTGAGCTTTGCGTTAGCTCACTAGTTGATGACACAGACATTGAACTTCCAAAACGCTAGGTTGAGGAGAGTTTAGAACGAATTTTCCGGCATTGTCATTATTACCGATGTACCTGCTGTTGCGGCACGTAGGTAAGCGTAAGAACGCGGCAATATGTGAGTCGCATAAAACGCCACCGATATTCGCTTGGCCGCGCAAAATTTCGGATCCGATGCCACCAATGCGGAATCCGGTGAAACCGCTAGACCGGCCCGCGCCATTTGCCAACCGCCCAACACAACACCCGCGAGCATTAA
>JABIUH010000508.1 GCA_018701055.1 Woeseia sp.
TAAATCATCTCGTAGTAACCAGGAATCAGGCCGGTCGTTTCCACATCGACGAATGCCAGCAACCAATCATCCGGCGCATCCTGCGGCCAGCGCATCTCCTGTGCCCCAGCACCTGCAGCCCACAGTAAAACAAGAGCCATCAATCCCGGCATTCGCATTTCACACCTCAGATTTCGTCAATTGACTTACCATTGTGAACGGTGGCCATAACACTCGTCCACTAGCAACGACGGCATTGATTCGTTGAATGTTGCAATTTCATGCCGGCGGTTCTATTAATGGCCCCCATCTAACCACTATTTCGAAGCGTTCAGACCAATATGCACGTACAGACGATCGACTATATTTCAGAATCTGCCGGACGCGACTTCGTCGATTCACTGCATGAAACCGGATTCGCGGTGCTACGTAATCACCCCATCCCGCAAGCGCTACTGAGAAATCTGAATTCGGATTGGCTGGCGTTTTTTCTTGGCACAAAAAAAGAGCACTACCTGTTCGACCCAAGCACTGATCAAGGCGGGCGCGCCGGGTATTTCCCGCAGCGCATTTCAGAAACCGCAGTAGGACAAACCACTAAAGATCTGAAGGAATTCTTCCACGTCCTCCCGAACGGGCCAATGCCGCCCGAGTGTGCAAATAACATTCGGCAATTTCGTGAAATAGGGTTCGAACTCGGAGCGGAGCTGCTCAAATGGCTGCAAGAATTCGCGCCGCAGTCAGTGACGGAATCAATTTCCGAGCCTTTTTCCGGCATGTTGTGTCAACACGCCAGTCTGTTTCGGATTTTGCATTATCCGCCGCTCGGCGGAGATGAAGCCGCGGATGCAATGCGCGCAGCCGCGCACGAGGACATCAATTTACTGACCATTCTGCCCGTGGCCGAACAAGCCGGCTTGCAGGTTAAAGATAAGGCGGGCAACTGGATCGATGTGTCCAGCAAAAGAGGCGAGCTGATCATTAACAGCGGCGATATGCTGCAGGAGGCAACCGCTGGCTTTTATCCGTCAACCAGTCACCGTGTCAACAACCCAGGTGGTGCCATCAAAAACGAATCGCGAATTTCAATGCCGCTTTTCCTGACACCGCGACAAGAAGTCAAATTGTCCGAGCGACACACATCAGGCAGTTATCTTGAAGAGCGGTTAAACCTGATTAACGGTTAGCGAATCCCTGTGGCAAGCGTTTCTCTATACAGATTCAAGACCGCTTGATCGTCAACGCCGATACAAATTCGACACGGTGGAATATCGTTCCACTCCCCCGTTTGATAATTCACCGCAGGATCGGCCCATATGGTTTGTCCTATGCCCACTCCATCCAAGGCCACTCGCACAATCGCGTCGCGCGTCGTATAGAGATCAGGCCTTAATAGATAGGCGACAGCGCTTGGATCGTGCACTGGGCTGGCATAAGTGCCGTTATGTGATTCGTGAAATTCGAGATAGTAGCGGCTGATCGCGTAGACGAACTCGCCCACTTCACCCGCCTGTTCTCGCAGCGATTCGAAATACTCGCGCTCCATTATCGTTTCGTGCGTTACATCTAAACCAACGATTGTCAGAGGCAGCCCGCTGCGAAACACTTTGTCTGCAGCGGTCGGATCGCCGGCAATATTCGCCTCAGCAACAGGCGATACATTGCCACGATGACCATTAAAGCCGAAGGCCCCGCCCATTACGATAACTTCGGCGACCAATTTAGGTAAATCCGGACACCGTTCCAACGCATCGGCGAGATTGGTCATTCGCCCAACGGCGACGATCGATATTTCACCTGGATTATTCTGCACCAGCTCGACGATAGCCTGCGCGGCACTAGCTTCCTCTGCTTGAGCCGACTTAACCGTTACATCGATGTTGCCGAGGCCATTTTCACCGTGGACGAAATCGGGGTAGCTGTCGAAAAGCGAAACACCGAGTGGCCCTGCGGCACCTTGATACACTGGCGCCGTCATACCGAAAAGCTCCTTTGTGTAGAGCGCGTTACGCGTCGTATTTTCGACGCTCGCATTGCCGAAGGCCGTCGTGACCGCAAGCAGTTCAACATCTTCTGCGCAATGCAGAAACACCAGTGCCATTGCATCGTCGATGCCGATATCTGTATCGAAAATAACCTGTTTCATATTTTTTTGCTCAGAATCCGAGTACTTGTTCTTAATAAATTTTGGCGCTTAGCACGCCAGCATCGACCGGCAGGTTCACGCCGGTGATACGCGCAGCCTTATCTGACGCTAAAAAAACGCAAGCGTTCGCAACATCCTCAGGCTGCACCAGACAGCCAAGCGGCGCCGCAGCGCAAAACCTTGCAACGCCCTCTGGCCACAGTTCTTCGATATCCGATCGAAATACAACGCCAGGAGACACTGCATTGACGCGAATATTATGCGGGCCCAGTTCTTGCGCCGCAGAGCGTGTAAACATGACCGCAGCCGCCTTGGCGCTGTTGTAGTGCGCGTGATCGGGTCCGGGAATTTCTGCCGAGATTGAAGCCATGTTGATAATAACGCCACCGCCCGCCTGTTTCATTCCAAGCCCGGCTGTTTTCGTACACAGAAACATACTGTCCATGTTGTCCGCATACATTCGCCGCCATTCATCCTCAGTCATATCGAGGAGAGCCGAATTCGGAAATGCACCGGCATTGTTAATCAAAATAGTCGTGGCGCCATAGGCGTCCCGGACCGCAGCAAAGAACGCATCGACTTCACTACCGACGTCCAGGCGTGCGGATAAGGCAACTGCCGTTCCGCCGGCAGCACTAATCCGCGAGACAACCGAATCCGCAGCTTCTTTGTTTGATCGATAGTGAACAACAATTTTTGCACCGACGGCAGCAAACGCCTCAGCGACAGCAGCGCCAATTCCTTGACTGCCACCGGTCACAACAACCGTATGACCTTCAAACTCAAGCCTTTCCATCTAAACTCCGTTACTCAACATCGCTGGAGATGACATGTGAGCACTGATTGCGGGCGGTGACAAGCGGCATTAATCCATAGTCGCGCGAGACTTTCCAAGTTGCTGGCATTACCGTAGGGTGCCATCGAACCAATGAACGACAGGCACGCAGCATGCAATTAATCGACAACCTCACCGTCGTCACCATGGACCAACAACGCCGTATTTTGGCGGATGCTGCCATCGTCATAGACCAAGATCGAATCGTTGCCGTTGAATCAGCGGGCGAATTGCGAGAACAGTATCCCGATGCGGAGCGCATCGATGCTGCCGGCATGGTCGCAATTCCCGGGCTCATCGACACCCACGCGCATGCAGATCAGTCGCTGCTCCGCGGCCTTGGCGATCAGATGCATTGGATCCCGTTCATCGATGACATCATCGTGCCCTACCTGGCCGAACGCGATCCTGCGGATGGCGTACTCGCAAACGCGCTTAGTATCATGGAAATGATTCGTTCGGGTACAACCTGCTTCGTCAGCCCAAACGTCGATCCGCGCGATGACTACGAATCACTGACTGACACGATCGGACAGCTCGGCATCCGCGCGATTCTTGGTCGCTTCACTATGCCGCAAGAAGGTCCGGACAGTTCCGAAACCGCGATAAGTGTTGTCAGTTCCGCCGCAGAAGTCATGCAACGGTGGGATGGGACACAAGGCGGCCTCGTAACCATGTGGTATGGGTTGGATGTGCCACGCCGGTCAGGTGACACCGACCACCCCGAATTTTATAAAGCCGTCGCGGATGAGGCGCGGGCGTCCGGACATGGAATCGTTTATCACTTTTGCTCGGAGATCGAAGATTCAGACTACATAGACGATCACTATGGGATTCGCCCGGCAGAATGGTCGCGCGACAACCATGCGCTCGGCCCGAACGTATTGCTGATCAATGGCTGCTGGGTAACACCACTGGAAATAAAAATTCTGGCGGACACCGGAACGCATTTGGCACATAGCCCCGTTGCGAACATGAAAATGGCCACCGGGATTTTGCCGGTTACCGAAGTACTCGAAGGCGGCGTCAATGTCTCACTTGGCACTGACGGCGCACTCAACAACAATACCTTCGATATGTTTGCAGAAATGAAGACAGCGTGTTTGTTGCAAAACGCAACGCAAAAAAATGCTGCTGCACTTACCGCGCAAACGGCGCTTGAGATGGCAACGATAAACGGGGCTCGGGCGATCGGACGCGAGGATGACCTGGGCTCATTAGTCGCAGGAAAGCTTGCAGACATTGTTCTGATCGATGTGCGGCGGCCAAATACTTACCCTGTGCATGACGTGCTTTCCAATTTAGTGTTCGCGACAAACAGCACCAACGTACATAGCGTGTTCATCGGCGGCCGACGGGTTCTCGAGAACGGACGCGTAGTCGGAATGGACGAATCCGCGCTATTGGCCAGAGCGCAAGAACGCGCCGAAATCGTGCGCTCAAAACTTGGCTTCGTAACGAGCAATACCTGGCAAACGAAATGAGTAATTTTTTTAATAATAAACGTCGCATAACGTTCGTCAGCTTTTTGGCCTATTTCATTCTTTCGGGAATGCTCGCACCGATTGGAATTATCGCAGGACCGATGGCTACACTTCTCGACCAGCCCATTACAGACGTCATTGCCCGCTTTAGCTGGCTCACGCTCGGAAATCTAGCCGGCGCAGTCTTGGCGTTATTTATGTTTGACTGGATCTCGCTGAAACGCCTGCTGCTCATCCTGTATTCGGTCATTCTGCTAAGCCTGCTCTCGTTCAACTTCAGCTCCGACCTTACCGCTATTGGCTTGGCACTTGGATCAGTTGGATTGTGCAGCGGTCTCGGTCTCGCGGGCGCCGCATTAACGATATCCCGAAGTTACAACACAGATAAACGCGCCTCGATGTTAGTGATCACCGACAGTTTTTTTAGTGTGGCGGGCATCGTTTGCGGCGCGTTGGCGACGTGGTTTGTCGCGCGCGAGGTCTTTTGGGCCGGCACCTATCAAGTCGTAGCGGCTGTATCAATTGTCGTTCTCATCCTGGTTTCAATTTCAGAATTCCCATCAACAACGGATGAGATCAAAGAAACGTCGACGACTACAAAATGGCCACTAACGGTTTGGCTGTGTCTGACGGCGCTTTTCTTATACACACTGGGGCAATATTCCATGCTGTGGTGGCTGCCAAACTATGCAGAAACCCAACTTGGCGCCACGCCCGAACAAGCCGGTAATCTTGTTGGTCTTTTTTGGCAAGGCATGCTTGCCGCCGCAATCTTTGTCTCGTGGTGGGTGCTAAAAATTGGCGTACGTCGACTGGTCATCATCGCGAGCGTCGGAACGGCGTTATTTTCCATACCGTTGTGGCTTTACGGAGATATTGAGGCGTTGCCGATTCTGGCTTTCTTGTGGGGTTTCGCCAATCTGAGCATGTTAAAAATGACGTTGTCGTTTGCGACGCAGATGGTCGACGTTCCTACGCCGCGATTGGTTTCGGCGCTACTACTTGGGGCAACGCTCGGCACTGGCTTGAGTCCGATCATTACCAGTCAGATCGTCGCGGCAACCAATAATTACTTCATTCTGCAATTCAGTACCATTTGCTATGCCGCGTTGGCCGTATTGCTCATCAGTGCGACACGGATCTTCAAGCCAAGTTAGCGTTTCAGCTACAAAGATTTAATTACAAAGGCCATAACGCTTACAAACGAATTGACGCGTTTCAGGCATCGGACCGAGACGTTCCAAGCCATACTTATCCATCGATCGATCAAACTTCGAGATGCGATCAGCATATCCATCAAGTAAATCTCGCTTTGCTGCGTCGGGCACGAATGCGTATTGCAGTGAATTTTGGCTAAGCGACTTTATTTCGTCCCAGGAAAGATTAAATTCCTTCACGGCGACAAAAAATTCGTCTGTCATGGTGGAGTCCCACATGCCGCGATCATCAGTCGACAATGCGACTGGAATCCCCGTGCGAAGATATTCAGGAAAAGGATGTTGCGAATATTCGCTGACATAGCCCAGTAGCATATTGCTGATTAGGTTTATTTCCACGAGATAGGGTCCGTGCCGCATATCGCGCATGGTTTCGTCATCGGAAATCAGATTGAGCCCGTGACCAATGCGATCGGCACCGAGCAAGAGCGTGTCCGCAACATGCCGGTTGGGTTCATCCACCTCGCCCGCGTGAATCGAAAGATTAACACCGCTGTACTGGCGGCGTAGTTCTCGCAACGTTGGCAAAAACCGTAGTGGGTAGCCCTTGTCATTATCTTCTCGCCCAACGAAATTGATAGCGACAAAGTCTTCGGCATTGTCGTGTACAAACTTGTATGCGGTACGAAGGCTATCTTCAGCGCTCGGCAAAAATCGTAATACAGCGATCTGAAATCGAACCATGACGCCCGTGTCCTTCGCGTCCTGTTGTGCGAGGCGTTCGCGCAAAATATCTACAGCTTCATCCATCGAAACTTTGCTGCCATCCGAGCTCACGAAATTGCCAACGCTAACCTGTGTTTCCAAATAGGTAACGCCTTCTGCGCCGAGTGCCTGCATGTTGCGCACCAACGTTTCGGCCTGAAGATAGGGGTTATTGCCGAGCGCGTTTAGTCGCTGCCAATGCGTTTGAAAAAATTCTTCACGCCCCTCGAATGGCTTATCGAGTCGAAGGCTATCTAGCCATGCGTTTTTTTCAGCTACATCTAGATTCGCCAACGCTTTGTATTCACTTTTTTTACAAGCGTTTAGGCTTTCATATTCGCGATCCGAAATGTTGCGAAACATCAATGCATGATTGAGTGCTCCGAATCCCGCATCGCCGACCATTACGCAATTTTCAATCTGCACCCGGGTGTAGTATTCGTAACCGCGTGCTTTTTGTTCAAGCGCCAGGTCGTACCACCACTCTGAGAAATTTGAACCAGACAAGTGGTTGTGTAAATCACCACCTTTCGGCATGTAATAGAGGGCACGATACAACTCTTCATCGCTCCCATTGACTTTTACATCTTCAAACCAATCTGCCGCAGCAATTTGCGAAAATAATAACGCGGTAACCCAAACAAAATTATTCTTCATAGGTCGATTCTGCTCCTAGTCGCGGTCGCAACGGGTCGTTCGCAATGTCGGCCAAATAGACTTGGGCTTTCTTATTTAGCCGCTCGGTCACTTCCGCTTCTGCTTCCAATAGATTGAAAAATTCAAGTGGGTCATCGATTAGATTGTATAGCTCGCGGGGCGCCTGCGTTCGATCAAGCAGCAACTTCCAATCGCCGTCGCGGATCGCAAACTCAAGCTCCGATTTCGAGTCCAACGCCCAGAAGATAGACCGATTCGGCAGAGAACCACCCTCTAAAATTGTTTGAACATCAATGCCGTCAATCGCTCTGTCGTCGGGAACCTTACCGCCACCGATGTTGGCCAGCGTGACGAACAAATCCATACCAACGACCATTTCACCGGATTCCGATGCCGCTGTGGTGACTCCCGGATAGCGGATAACGGTCGGCACTCGGAGTCCACCTTCATATAAGAAGTGTTTGCGACCCCGGTAACCATTGGTGCTGCCGTAGGCATTGACCTCCCACCAATTAATCCAATCGGACGTAACCGGACCGTTGTCACTGGAGAAAACAATCACCGTGTCTTTCGCAACATCGTTTTCGTCTAACCAATCGATTACCCGGCCAAGCTGCGCATCCATATAGGTGATGTTGGCGTAGTACTCTCCGGGTCCCCGTGGAATGAGCATGTCCTTCGGAGGCTCCTTCAAGCCGTTGGGAATACCGACGACCTCGCCTGCGGTGAACTCCGCGTACATCGCGTTGTATTCAGGTGGGTTTTCGATCGATGTGTGTGGCTCTGCCATGCTTAGGTAAAGGAAAAACGGCGCATCGTCGCCGCGTTCCTCCAGCCATTGAATGGCCTCATCAGCATATAAATCTGCGGTATAGCCCTCCTGCATGGGCAACAACGTTCGGCCCCGATAAATATTGGTCGGATTACGATTGGTCGGCAATTGAAATGCGTTGTGTCCGTAGTAGTAATCGAACCCCTGGTCTGTCGGTTGCGGTTGCGTCGTACTAGCGAGATCGGAGTTGAGGTGCCACTTACCGATGTGTGCCGTGTCGTAGCCCGCATCTTTTAGGACTTCAGCCAGCGTAATCTCGGCATCGCGAAGGTAGACGCCACTGTCCTCTGGAATCCAACTCTTAATACCGGTGCGATACGGGAGCCTACCCGTTAGTAACCCCGCCCGTGACGGAGAACACAACGCCGAAGGCGCGTAGTAATTGGTCAGCTTTAAGCCGCCTGCCGCCAGCGCGTCAATGTTCGGCGTCTGTAATACCGGGTGCCCGTAGCTGCCGAGATCCCCTAATCCAAGATCATCGACATAGATTAATAAGATATTGGGCTGCTCATCCGCTCGGGCGCATCCAGTGAGCAAAACAATGAGTAGAAAGGCGCAGTGGCCGCTACGCTCGAAGAGGGCCGAGACCCAAATCGAAATTCGGCTAATTCCAGACCGGCGGGTCGACGTTTTTGGTCCGAATCCTGGTCGTCGAAGTTGTTGTAGATCGTCCAATACTGGCATTTGAAGCGTTCTCCAAAGGTTCTTGTTCATGGGCGGTCTTGAGGTTTGCGCGAAATTGCGAATGAAGCGCTAACTTTGACGCATTTTGCTGCGATTTTTACTGATGATACTGCAATAGCGCGGTGGGAGAACGCCCTCAATGCGATGTGATTAGGCGCGGCCCATAAATCCCGCAATCGGTAAGATCGCTAGGTCAAGATCAACCACTTCGAGCTCGTGTTTTACATGACTCTAGTGACGCCTTTAGTTGCAAAAAAACTACAAACAAATTAGAAAACGAACATATGTGTTTGTTTTTCAGTCAAATATTTAAATTTACGGTTCGGCTTTACAAGCGATCACGGAGACCAAGACCAATTGGCACTTGAGTTTGTGGGGAGATTTTCTGAAGCACTCAAGCAAGGGCACAGAATGCCCCTGCCCTATTCCTTATTGGTAATTCGCCGGCAGACGCGCTGAATACGGCCACCGAAGGCCACCGATGGTCACCGAGAAAGGGCCATGCCAGCTTCAGAATTCAGTGAAATGACTGCAAAGACCTGAGCGACAATGCTATCGTATGCGCTGCAAAAATTTAGGTGTCGCGTGGCACCAACAAAAGACTAAACACCCAATAAGAACACCTTTCAGGGGACTCGAATGAAAAGCTTTATGAACCTACTCAAAGTCGCACGTAAGCCATTGCTTATTGCGACTGCTATGACCATGGCGCTGGCCATGTCCGTAGCCAACGTATCAGCACAGCAAATTACTTCCTCTGTGCGCGGCACAGTACTGCAGCCTGACGGCCAGCCTGCTGCGGGTGTATTGGCAACCATTACTGACTCACGTGATGGCGCGAAACAATCAGTAACCGCAGATGACAATGGTGACATCTACTTTCGCAGCGTTAGTGCTGGCGGCCCATACACCGTGCGCATCGACGGTGGTAGTTTTCAAGATCTGCTGATTACCGATCTTTTCGCTGATGTTGCCGGTAGCGCATCATTTACGGTCACACTCGATACTGCTAGCGCATCTATCGAAGAAATTGTGGTGACCGCCGCACAGATTGACATGATTCAAACGGCCTCCGGTCCGTCCTCAACATTCTCTCTGTCAGACATTACGAACATGCCCTCAACAACACGGCAAATTCGAGACATCATTCGAATTGACCCACGAGTGAGCATTGGCGCTACCGGTGATGGTGGTGACCAAGCTGGATCGATCAGCTGCCTTGGCGGCTCAAGCCGAACCAACTCATTCACCATTGACGGTGTTCGCGCGACTGACGCTTTTGGTTTGAATGCCTCAGGCAACCTTGCACGATTCACGTTCCCGATTCCGTTTGACTCGGTTGAAGCGGCTGCGGTTGAGTTTGCGCCAGTATCAGCGGAATACGGCCAGTTCAGTGGCTGTAACATTAACGTCGTAACCAAATCAGGCGGAAATGAGTTCCACGGCTCAGGTTTCTATCTGTATAACGACGATGGCTATACCGGTGATAAAATCAATGGCCGCCAATTCGATCAAGGCACATTTAAACGTAAGAATTGGGGTGCGGAAGTTAGTGGCCCGATTATTCAAGATAAATTGTTCTTTTATGCGTCTTGGGAAGAAACCGATACGGCTACCGTCAATGAAATCGGCCCAGCTGACGACTTCTCTTTCTCTCGCAATGACACCAGCTTCACAACAGCAGAAGTCAACCAGATTCGCGATATCCTGATCAATCAATATGGACGTGATCCAGGTGAGATTGTTAGAAATCTTCCGGTACTGTCCGAACGCATATTTGCTCGACTTGACTGGAACATTAACGAAGATCATCGTTTAGAAGGCACATACGCCAGCCTGGAGGAAGACACGACCATCGGTGATGACATCGGATCCGGTCGCGGCGAATTCACCTTCTCCGACAACTTCCATAACCGTGGTTCACAATCTGAAACTTTAGGGGTTCGACTTTACTCGAACTGGACTGATCAACTTTCTACTGAATTCCGTTGGTCAACACAGGAAGTCAACGATCTCCAAAACCCGGTGGGTGGCGGTGAAGCACAGTCTGGTAACCCAATTCCAAGAATCCAGCTCGGCTTAGGATTTGGTAACGAGTTCTTTGGTTCTCAGTTCACGTCAGGTCCGGGTACATTCCGCTCGGCCAACCAGCTGAA
>JABIUH010000184.1 GCA_018701055.1 Woeseia sp.
ATGCGATGCCCGCAAGTAACACCAAGAGGGTCAGATCGCCCACCCGCCGTTTGTTCAATGCAATCAGATGCCGATTCGTCATTGTTGCTTCAGCAAATAGCCATAATCGTCGAAAATGCGAAATGTCTCGCGCATCGTTTCTTCTGATCGGTCGGGCCCGACCCACCGACCGCCGATCGAGACACGATCGAGCGTGCTGATTAATTCCTCATCGGCAAGTGCAGTTCTGATCGCCTCAGCGAGTTTTTCAAACCGTTCCGGGTAACGTCGCTTCGTCTCAGCGCTGGTCGCGAAGCCGCGAATTGTTCCCGGCAACAGTGGCATTTCGATATCGGTTGTTGCCAATGCCTCTGTCAACGTCGGCGCATCCCATTCTGCACTTCGCTCACGACTGACGATCGCCAGCGGCCGAACATATTCGCGGATGCCCTCGGTACCCTCTGCACTGATAATAATGAAGTCGACAACATGCCCAGCCACTGCAGCTCGCGCCAGCCCGCCACCGTTATAAGCCACCAGATTGAGGTTTGCTTGCGGGATACCGCTCGCCTCCAGAAGCAACTTGGCAATCAGGTGACCGCCCGAACCACGAACGACTGCCCCTCGAACCTTTTTCGGGTTGTCCCGGATAGCCGCCAGCAATGAAGGAACATCTCGATACTCACTATCTTTGTTTACTGCGATCAGGTCTTCGTCAAACCATTGGAAATTCAGGTACGCAAAATCGTCGATCGTGTAGTCCGCGTTACCTTCCAGAATTGTATTGGTCAGGTAGGGTGAAAATCCTGATGCAAGAATCGTATAACCATCGTGCGCCTGCTCGAGCAAGTAGTTCGAGCCGATCAACGTCCCCGCTCCACGCTTATTGATTACCTGCACCGGCTGACCCAACGCATCTGCAATGAAGCCCGACATCGTACGTGTCATCCTGTCGGCACTGCCGCCGACGCCGAATGCGACTACAATTGTAACCGGGCGCTCTGGAAACCCACCCGCGCTAACCGCAACCGGTTCTAACCCTGTCTCACGTATCGTGTCGGCAACGTCGATCGATGCAAGAAATTCGATAAGTTGCTTCGCCCCATCGAGGTTTATCGCACGCGTCGTTATACCCGTGGCAAACGTCGTGACCTTTTGATATTCGGATGGAATTGGCCCAACAAAGCGGGCTCC
This sequence comes from Woeseia sp., assembly GCA_018701055.1. GTDB lineage: Bacteria > Pseudomonadota > Gammaproteobacteria > Steroidobacterales > Woeseiaceae > SZUA-117. The sequence continues at coordinate 1,174 of JABIUH010000184.1, forward strand.
CTCAATCGGTAAAATCTCACTGATTTGCTGAAAACCAATCTCGATGTCTCCGCGGGCAACGACAGCCGCAACGCGCTCACTGACCACGCGATTACTTTTTGGCTGAAGCTCTTCCCATAATCCAAGTCTTGGCAACAGATCGCCTGAGAGGTAAGTCCCACTCGCACTGGCCGAGTAGCCAATGGATGCGGCAGCCCTCAACGTCTCGACGAATGCCTCAGGCGTGCTGATATCCGGCAATGGCGCGCCTTCGCGAACGGCCATACCAATTGATGAGCGCACGAGGTCTCGCCGCGAATCGGGCACGACCTCACCCGCTTCGGTCAGCCTATCCAACGATGGTCGCGACAAGATGATGACGTCGAACGGCTCACCGCGTTCGAGGCGCGCCGGAATTGAGTCGGGTGCACCGCCGGACGACGCGCCATACTCAGTGACCAAACGAATGCCAGTTTTTGCCTCGAATTGCGGCGCCAATACGTTGTACGCTGCGGTGAAACCACCGGAAGTTACGATTCGCATCTCCGACGTCTGAGTGTCGGGTGCATCCACGGCTTTCTGACAGGCAGACAGAAACAGTGCAACGGCGAGTACGCCCATGCACAACGATGTCGTTCGCCTACGCGAAAGAATCAAACAGAGTCCTCACTAATGAAACGCGCACTTGCCCGCCCCGCATTGTTGTCAGTTGTCTATGTTGCTCGGTGATGGCCGTTGCGGCAACACCGGCAGCAGTATGTGTGAGGCCATAGCACCACTATGGTGCACAGTGTTGTCCGCATTGATCGTGCGACGATGCTTACCGAGCGGCTCGCCCGTATTCGGATTCACATCGAATCGCGGGAAGTTGCTGCTTGAAATATCCACGCGAATCCGATGGCCTTTCTTAAATACGTTTGCTGTTGCGAAGGGTCTTATAACCAGCCGATACACGTCGCCCGGTTCGATAAGGTCGCGAGTGTGACGATCGTCCCGATAGCTGGCACGCACCAGCGCATCGGAGATGTTCATATCAAAACCACCGGGAAAGTCGACACTCGAGGGATAGACATCGACCAACTTGGCTGTGAAGTCTGTGTCCACTGCGGTCGACGATGCGAACAACACGACCTCGATCGGTCCGGCAACCACGATGTCTTCTGCAAGCGGTTCCGTTTGAAAAACAAGCACATCATTGCGTGCGCGCAGCGGTAAGAACGGTTCCCGAGAAGCATAGAAATTCGGGCGTTCACGCTGGTCAAATGCACCGTCAATTACACGGGACGAAACATTACCGCCAATCGTCGGCACCGGATGGGTTGGGTCGAACGTATACGTCGTTGACGAATTCGCACCACTCTCCGTTTCCGGCTTGGTCGTCGTCAACGCTCCATCGCCCGTGAAGTAGTAAGCCGTAGTCTCTGCATTGGGCAACGGCCAAGCGGCCGCTTCGGTCCAATAACCGCCGTGCATAATGCGGCCCTCATCGGTACGACTACCGTCACCAGTGCCCATAACGAACAATCGAACAGGATTCCGCGCGGGCGCCGTGCCTGAATTTTTCAGGTAACGATCAAACCAGCGACGTTGGAAATCGTTATCGAAGTCCGTGATGGCAGCTGCCGAACCGAAATCGACGTCGCCTGCAAAAGTTTCGTCGTTGCCAGAATGAGTCCACGGCCCGATCATGAGTTCAACGGGCGAATCTTTAAGGCGGTTTAGCTCGACATAGTTTTGAATCGTGCCGCGCAAGAAAATATCGTACCAGCCGCCAACATGCAGCATCGCGACATCAGCGGTCTCTTCGTAGTATTCCGACCAATTCAACGAGATACGCTTCCAGAAATCCGAATAATCAGATCGCGTGTACTCATTCAAAATGTAAGCCTCGAACTCTGGCGCAATCGCCAACGGACTTAATCCAGGTCGAAACGGTAGCGCCTCATACCACGCCGTTATTTTTTCCTTTTCGAATAATGCATCAATGGCAGGATCGTCTGACTCCATGGGGATTTGTCGAAACGCCCAGGTCA
>JABIUH010000510.1 GCA_018701055.1 Woeseia sp.
CAATCTGGTGAGCTAGAGGGTCTGGCTCGAAACTGGCATGAAAACGGTCAGCTAAAATCGGAATGGACTTTTCAATCTGGTGAGGCAGAGGGTCTGTATCGAAACTGGGATGAAAACGGCGACCTACAATCAGAAAAGACCTACCGGGCTGGTGAAATAGTCAACGGCGAGGCAGCGCAACAATAATACCCGAGCCACCGGGGTTCCCTCGGACTCAAGAAGTGCGATAACGACGTTGTCACTTCCCGGCTCAGTCTGGGCGTTGATGTCACCGGCAATTTTAGCGTCTGTTCTCGAGCTTTGTTGATTTGCATGTTCGATTGACCCACTTTTTGCAAGCTGGAAATGACCCGTCTCTGGGAAAGGGAGTAGCAAGCTTTTCAAAAAGCTAGGGAGCTACAGGCGGGTCAGTTTTCGATGCAATAAATAGCTGTTTTGGGTCAATTTTTGATGCCTATTTACAATTGAGTTTCACCACCAGATGGTAGTGATTAGTCATCACGGCATAAGCGCAGAGATGAATGCTGAAGAGTGAGGACAACACCCGTACCCGGTTTTCGATCCAGGCTCTGCGATGCTCATAGCTCTTGCCACTGAATCTATCGGTGCCGCAGAGAAAGGCACGTCGGACACAACGTGATGTGATGTGGTAATACGGCGTATCGGCAACACACACAAGATGTTTTCTGGCTCTGGGCATGGATTGAACGTTACCCGAGCAAGTTGCAGTAAAAAAGTCGGAAATCTTGGTAGTCTTTGCGAATATGTGCCTGTCCAAGGCGACCTTAGCTTATTATTTTCAAATAGCGGTATTTTGTGGTCGAATTTACCCTTAAAATTCTAACTTTGTACGTACAAGGTTACGGGTTCCAGGTGTTTCACGGTTTGAGTGACTTCGTGAGTAATAGAGATAATTAAAGGGGTAACAGCGCGCCTTTAGGGGTATTTTCTCTCCTTATTTACCCCTTTTAACCATTTCCTACCCCTATTCGGGGAGATAATTCGACAACTTACAACCGTTGTAATATCCGCCGGGCCTTATTTTCACACGTGTGAAAAATACATTTTTAGGGGTAATGATTCACTAAAAGGGGTAAAATGACCCTCAAAATACCCCTAAAGCGAAATCACTATGCCGTCCCTATTACCGAAGTACTTAAAAAGTCTGAGTTTTTCACAGGCAGATGTGGCAACACTGAGGGCATTGGGTGAATCTCTGGGAAAGCAAAAACTCTTTATAAAACAAAGGCCTGAAATGCTCGAGGGCCTTCAAACTGTTGCCGCAATAGAATCAACTGACTCCTCGAACCGCTTAGAGGGAATAGTTGCGCCTCAGGCGCGCATCAGAGCCCTAGTCCAAGATCGGGTTCAGCCCCGCGATCGTACGGAACAAGAAATAGCTGGTTACAGGGACGCGATGGAGCTGATACATCAAGCTGGCAAAGACATGCCTGTAAGCAGCAATGTCGTTCTGCAACTGCACAGTCGGCTGTATTCACACATGTCTGAAGAAGGTGGCCATTGGAAAAGTATCGATAATGAGATTGTCGAAAAGGACGCCGACGGCAATATCACTCGAGTGCGATTCAAAGCAGTACCCGCAGTGGCAACACCGCAAGCGATGGCGGACCTTGCAGAATATTACGATCAGGCGCTTGCCGACGGACTGGATCCGATTGTAATCATCCCATTGTTTATCCTGGATTTTCTATGTGTCCACCCGTTTCGCGACGGAAATGGCCGAGTGTCACGTTTACTCACTGGGCAACTCCTGTATCGCGCCGGATACAACGTTGGGCGCTACATTAGTTTGGAGAGGCGTTTCTTTGAGACCAGCGAGACGTATTACGAGACGCTTGAAAGAAGCTCTCAGGGCTGGCACCAGAACGAGCACGATGTGATGCCGTGGGTACGTTATTTTTGGGGCATCATCCTTTCAGCCTATGGGGAATTCGAAAAGCGAGTCGGCAATATTGAGGATAAACGTGGCTCGAAATCAGACCGAGTTCGCGAGGCGGTGGAACGAAAAGTGGTGCCGTTTCGAAGTGCGGATCTAAAATCGGAAGTTCCCGATGTTAGCAAAGACACGATCAGAGCGGTGCTCAGAGAAATGAAGAAAGAGGGCTCGGTTAAATCCGAAGGACATGGGCGTGGGGTTCGTTGGATTCCGTTGAAATAGTGAAGCTTCACAACAAAAAAATTACCCTCGCCCCAACCGACCTAGCCAACTTCCTCGGTTGCCGACACCAGACAAGTCTCGATCTAGCCGCAGTAAACGGCGGCGAGAAGCGCCCGGCGCGCTACGGCCCGATGATCGATGCGCTCCGCGAAAAGGGCATGGCCCACGAACAAGCCTATCTCGAGCAACTGAAAGCCTCAGGCCTGACGGTCTCAGAGCCAAGCGGCGACGAAAGCCCATCCACCGGCAAAGAACGAACCCTCGAAGCCATGCAATCGGGCGCCGACGTGATCTTCCAAGCGGGCCTCTCCGATGACACATGGTCAGGCTGGGCAGACTTCCTCAAAAAGGTCGACACGCCCAGCGTTCTGCTTTAACGGACTCAATCGCCATGCCGCTGCCACGCCGCCAACTTGTTATTCGGCGTATGTCAGAAATCTGAAACGAAAGTGAAAATGGAATTTTCAAATAACACTTGCATGATTTTGTAGAAAACGAGACCGACTGAAACCCACTCACGAATCGAATTCACTATCTAAAATGCGGTCAGTCGGCATTGACGGGGCAATTAGTGGATGTCCAGATTTGTCTGGGCTTTCCCCAGCATCGGTCGTTCAAAACACCGAAATTTAGAGAAAACCGACTTCTGCTTTCGGCCGAGGCTGTGTGAAAATCTAACATGACGTCTTTGCGAGGAGGCATAGCCGACGAAGCAATCCGGTTAATGCAATGATTTATGGATCGGGTGACCGGCAACATCGTGTTGCCTGCCCTTCGGGCGAGCTTCGCTCGCCCCAAATCGCTCTTGGCGATTGGGTCGCTGCACTCGCGAAGACGAATCCGGAGTTTTCACGCAGACTCGGCTGAAAGCAGCTACTCGACGGCTAAACTGATTAGAGATCGTTTGTGTCCAAAAGCGGATACAAGGAATTTGCGGAGTAAGTTTGTCGATGTTAATTACAACGTCGAAGAAGTTATTCCGGGGGGCAGATGGCGGTTCTGTGCAAGCGCGACACTTATATGCTGGGCGTTTCGTGTGTAAGTTATGGGAACTGCGAGAATGCAAGCGAAGATGACCTTCCGCCTTCATCGGATTATGTGATGTGGTGTTGTATGGTCTTTCTCGAGGTACCTTTCTTTAAGAGGTTATTCAGAAAAATCGATACGAGGGAGGGCACAGAGAATATCAGTCATGAGCTACGTTCTCTGCTCAAATCTGAACCAAAAATCCCTCTCGTCAACGAGCCTATATAAGCAAGCGTCCGCTTTGAAGAAAAGCAGACATTTTCGATCATCTGAATACGAAGCTGAGTAAAATAGCGCTTCAGCGAATATTGGCGAGTTTCTACGGAGCATAACGGCTAGAAAGGTGAGGCGGGCCATCTAGTTTTCTGTTTCTATCAGGTCATAATTCTTCCGTTACTTCTACGAATCCCTATCGCGGCCATCGCGACAAGCCAGTACAGGCTTAGCGTACCACCCCCACCCCCGCCAGATACGGGTGGAACAACGGTCCGTGCGACCGTCACCGTTGTCGAGGCCGATGCAGACAATCCGCCGGGATCGGCGACCGTCAATTGAAACTGCAACATCGAGTCTGACGTTAATGATGGCGCCAAGAATGTCGCGATAGCTGAATTGGCATTGTTCAGGGAGACGTTCGGTCCGCTGGTTTGTGACCAGGCGAAGGTTAGCGTGTCGTTGTTGGGGTCATTTGATTGATTGCCATCCAATGTGACATTGGCGCCTGCCGACACGCTTTGGCTTGCACCTGCAATGGCCACCGGGATTGAGTTGGCGCCGGAACCGTCCAGAATAGTTGCGGTGAAATTGCGCAATGGTCCGATGGTCGTGTTCACTGGATTGTCCAGGCTCATACCGATCGTCTCTTCGCCTTCCACTATTCCATCGTCGATCAATGATAGGACAATAGTCTTGGGGTCGCCGTCGCCGTCGGCCCAATTGATAGTAGTTGCATTTCCGCCAAGGAAATCTGCGCCGGACGTAGCGTTGCTCACCATTCCGATGTCGACACTTGCTGCGCCGACTGCACTGCCACTACGTTTCAACACTGCGACGACCGTCGCAAAACCACGCTCAGCGACTGCGGCTCCGGATGAAGTAAAGTTTATTTCCGACGTGGCGCCCGGATCGCTGATATAGGCACTGGTGGTATTCAGATTGCCAAGTGTTGCACCGCCGGTCGGATTTGTCAGGCGAACGAGCATGTGTTCCAGACCTTCGCTTATGCCGTCGTTCGTCGCGTCAATGGTGATGAACTTAGACGCCGAGTCACCATTGGCCCACGTTAGAGCGCCACTGCTGATTGTGTGATCGTCATCCGCCGTTGTTGCATTTAATATTTCGTAATCCACGCTGACAGCGCCGGTCGAACCGACTCCACGTTGCACGCTCAGTGATAGCTGCTGACCCTCGTCTGCGGTGAAGCTTCGTGATGTAAATTCCAATTTCCCTTCGACTACATCGCGAGTCCGATCGGCAGCCATATAAAAACCGCTATCGATATCGCTGATGGCAATATTGCCACTATGGAAGAAGGGATAGGCGCCCCAGGCCCCGACGAACAACGTGCCATCGGATGCCGGGTAAGTGTCCAGGCGACCGACCTCTACCGCATTGGTTGGGTCTGTGATGTCCAGTACGGTTAGTCCGCGACTGTAGTTTGACATGTAGTATCGATTGCCGCGCACGAAACCGTTGTGGTCAATCGCATTGGTAGATCCAGACCACGTGCCAGCAAGAACCGGCGACGTCAGATCGGCGACTGAAAATGTTCGGAGAGTTGTCGGGAGTTGGAAGTCTCTTTCATCAGTTTCATCGTGAACGAAAACGAATTGCTTGTCTTCGGACCACCACCCGGAGTGAACGTAGCTAGCATTCGGATACGGCGTATTGCTCAAGCGCACAGGCGATGCGGCGTTTGTGGCATCCCAAATCTCAAATGAGTTTTCGTTGAAGTCCAGGAGAAGTTGGCAGTTCGCGCCACCGTTAACACATTGTGTATCTTTTCGACTGTCTGTAATAAGCATCGATGCGGCATCATGCATGTAACCAATACCTGCGCCACCGTTAATAAGCGACGGTGATTCTGGATTAGTCAGTCCGTAGGTTCGATAGTTTCCGATACCGAAACTCGATCCGGCGATGACTAACGACGGCAAGTCACTGGTCAACGATAAGCCAGTACTAAAATCCGTATTCGTCGCGTATATGTTGTGGGCGCGCGTAATGTCACTCGGGTAATTAACCCGTGAAATCGAATGCGGTAAATCGGTCAGATCTATAATGAAAATTCCGTCAGTTGAGCCGTCAGTGGTGATATAGGCATACGCCTTCCAACGCTCTTCGACGGCATCAAAAAACTGGTAGACCTTAATGTCACGCCACACAGCGTTCTGACCGTCAATAAAACCGACTTCAAGCGGATTCTCCGCATCTGTTACGTCGAATATGCCGGTACCCAGGTTGAAGCCGGCAATCGCATATTCGCGTCTTGTGTTGAGATCGACGAAACCCCACACATCGTTTCCGGAATTCGGCGTTACGCTTATGTCGACGAATCCGACGTGTGACAGAAGATCGACATCGGTGCAGGGAAGCCCGGCTGCATTTCCACCAACGCAGGGTGTTGCGGCGATACTGCTTTTCAATTTTTGGTGAATGCCCAATAGTTCGTCGGTTCGAGACGCTTTGGCGTTACCGCTACCTTTCGAATCAGACAGAACGCTAAATCCGCGTGCCTTGAGTGCTTCGCGATATTGATAGGGAACGCCACTCAATTGCGATACGCCACGCGCCGCTATTTGCGACTTGTTGCCTGCTCGAAAACCGCCAGATACATCGACAACGCCACTAACGAGATGAAAAACATCCTCAGCGTCTTCTATTTCAAAATAACCCTCCATGACCCGCAGTTGACTGCCTTTGCCTGCTCTCGAGAGTGCATATCCGATGGTTGCGCAAGGCGCTCGCTCAATGATGCAGTCTCCGTTGTCGGTGCCGCTCTCGCTAACGTAAAGCGGCTTGTCGGTGTCGCCGTGTGAGAAGGCAGATACTGAGAGAATACAGGCCGTCAGCAGCAAACAGATGCGGAGTGGGCGTTGAGAAATTTCCATAAGTTATTGTTCCAAAAACGATTCTTGTCAGTATTGGATAGGTTGGTAGCGGCCTTGAATGCGGTCGACAACGAATGCCAGCATTGTAACGCTGGATTTAGCTTGAAGCCTGAGAGATTGGTTCGGTTTTTTACAGTTGAACGGAGGCTCAATGTTTGCAATTGGAAACTGAAAACTGCTCAACTAGGCGATCCAAGACGACGAAGGACAGGCGTTTGAGCGACCAGGCACTACTTCGATTTAGAGCAGGTCCAGGCGCTTATCGAAGCATTCAATCGAACGGGTTTGATCCCCAAAACATTGGCACGATAGCGGGTGCGTCTGGTGGCGCCAAGTGGCTGGTCTTAAGCCAGCTGGATCGCGTTATTGTCGACCGCATCCTTCCGCAATTAGTCGCGCCAGTACATCTAATCGGTTCTTCCATCGGTGCGTGGCGGTTTTCTTGCTATGCGCAGAATGATCCGTTGGCTGCGATCGAGAGATTTGAAGAGTTGTATGTGGAGCAACGCTACAGCGACCACCCTGACATTGACGAGATAACCGATCGAAGTCGTGATGTATTAACGCAGCTTCTGGGGCCTACTGGGGTTCGAGAGATTGTGAACAATCCGACTCTGCGAACACACGTGATGACTGTGCGCAGTGGCTCACTTGCTGCGACTGAAAAAAAACCAACCTTGGCGGCAATTCTTATTCTTGCAGCTACTGCAAATATTCTTAGTCGTCGCTCGCTTGGTGGATTTTTTAAGCGCGGTCTTTTTTATGATGCTCGTGATTTGCCGCCATTTTTTGATGCAACTGGTTTTCCTTACGAAAAAATTGAACTCAGCGAAGAAAATCATGCCGCGGCAGTCCTCGCGTCGGGGGCGATCCCACTTGTTCTTCGCGGAGTGCGTAATATTCCCGGTGCGCCAAGCGGTGTTTATCGCGATGGTGGGATTATTGATTACCATCTTGATTTTCATACCAGCGACCCCGGCCGGCTGACACTGTACCCGCACTTCTATGATCACCTCATTCCAGGATGGTTCGACAAACGTTTAAGCTGGCGTCGAAATCAAGGCAAGCATGTCGATCAAACCTTGTTGATTTGTCCATCGGATGAGTTTGTTGCGGCTTTGCCGAACGGAAAGATTCCGGATCGAACGGATTTTCAAACCATGGATCCGACACAGCGCAGAAGCGTGTGGCGCGGCGTTATCAGCGCTTGTCGTGCTCTGGCGGACGACTTGGTCAACGTGCTCGATAAGGGGAGCATGGCGGCGAGACTCGAGACGTTGTGATAATCTTCTCTGATCAAGGTTTGATGCAAAACAAAATATAAAAACAGCCGTCAACATTCATCCTAGGTATCAAAATGAATGAAAGCGTTTCTGTGAATCCCTTTGCTGGTAGAGCCTACCCCGAGCTGACCTGGACAGCCGTAATTGTAGGCTGGTTTCTGGGCTGCATAATTGCCGTGTCTATTGGTTACGCCGCATTGATTCTCGGCTTCTCGATTGAAGGGTCGGAACTAGCCGCAATCTTAGGGTTTGGCATATTGCGCCGTAAGAGCATCATCGAAAACAATATCGTGCAGACAATCGCCAGCGGTGTGAACGGGGCGTCTTCAGGAATGATGTTCTCGGTGCCGGCGATATTTATTCTCGGATATGGGGATAAGTTTGACCCCGTATTGATGACCTTTGGTTGTATTGTGGGGGC
>JABIUH010000365.1 GCA_018701055.1 Woeseia sp.
CACCGCTGCAATTACGTAGACCGCGATCGGGCATGCCGTGCTCTTGCCGCTAATGATCTTGATGATCGCGTAGCTGATAAACCCGATGCCAAGGCCGTCCGCGATTGAGAACGCCAATGGCATCGACATTGCGGTTACGACCGCGGGCGCGCACTCGGTCAGATCGTCCCAATCAAGATCCGCGAGGCTTCTGATCATGAGGCACGCGACAAACAGCAGCGCCGAGGCCGTCGCATAAGCTGGAATACTCTGTGCGAGTGGCGCAAAAAACAAACAAACGAGAAATAGCACGCCCACTGTAACTGCGGTTAGGCCCGTTTTGCCGCCGGCTTCGACACCCGCGGCACTTTCGATAAAACTCGTCGTCGACGATGTACCCACAAGTGCGCCGATCGTCGTTGCAGTCGAATCCGACAACAGCGCTCTGCCTAACCGCGGCAATTTTCCGTCCTCACCCACCAGTCCGGCTCGCGTGCTAACCGCGACCAACGTTCCGGCGGTATCAAAAACATCGACTAACAAGAACGTCAAAACAACCGTCAACATCGAATAACTCAACGCCCCCATGATGTCGAGTTGCATCAGGACAGGTGCCACTGACGGTGGCATCGAAAACAGACCGTTGAATTCAGTATTGCCCGTTAGCCAACCGACAACAGTCGCTACGAGAATGCCAATGATGACCGCGCCCACAATTTTTCTGGCTGACAACGCGGCAATTAAGGCAAAGCCGAATAGGCAGGCGATTGGACCGAACTGCGTCAGGTCACCCAGACTGACGAGTGTCGCTGGATTATCCACGACGATGCCAGCATTACGCAGCGCGATAAACCCTATGAAAAATCCAATGCCCGCGGAGATGCCCAACTTTAGATTTCGGGGAATTGAATTAATTAACCATTCGCGTACGGGCAAGATACTGAGAACAATAAAAATGACGCCGGAAATGAAAACTGCGCCAAGCGCAGTCTGCCAACTGTGTCCCGAGCCGAGGACTACGCCGTAAGTAAAAAACGCGTTTTGTCCCATTCCAGGCGCTTGCGCCACTGGATAATTGCCGATGAGTCCCATCAAAATTGAACCGATGGCAGCAGCGATACAGGTTGCGACGAAAACGGCGCCGAAATCCATTCCAGTGTCGGCAAGAATCGACGGATTCACCACAGTGATATACGCCATCGCCAGGAATGTCGTCAGCCCCGCCATCACCTCGACACGAACGCTCGAATCACGTTCCGTTAAATGAAAGATTTTTTCCAGACGGTCCATGCAGTTTTACTCCAGTCCCATTTTTCGAGAATAGCGAATTCGAATCTTACTTGCCGATCTTTTAGCCGGCATATAGGCAGAAAATACGTCTGTGGAGCGCATATAGCCAACATCTTCATTCACTGGGACAAGCGCAGGAAACACTCAGGACAGAGCAACTACAAAGCACCGTCGATGCGAACATCGAGATCATTTTCCTTAGATCGGACTCGAGCGCGAACGCCGTAGACTTCCTCAAGGCGTTTTTCCGTCAGCGTTTCCAGTGGTGTGCCGTCAGCGACAATACGCCCGTCGGTCATCCACACCAGGCGATCCGCGATCCGCGCGGCCAGCGTAATCTCATGGAGCACCACCAAAGCACCACCACCCTCGCGAACGTACGAGCCAATCAAATCGGCCACATTGAATTGATGGCGAGGGTCAAGCTCCGCGACGGGCTCGTCGGCAATCAACAATGGCGAATGAGCAGCGAGTGCGCGGGCAAAATGAACGCGAGCTAGTTCGCCGCCGGACAAATTATCGATACGCCGTTCTGCCAGATGCAAAAGGTCACAGGATGACAATGCCGCAGCGACAGCCGCCGCATCCTCTGCGCCTAAATTTCCGAGTGCGGCACCGTGGGCGAAACGCCCCAGCGCGACCACGTCACGGACGATGTTAGGCCATGCTATTGGCCTGCGTTGCGGTAGATAGGCAACATGCCTGGCTCGCTCGCCAGATGTCAGACGTGAAACATCGGTCCCGCCCAGGATAACGCTGCCGGAAGAAGTCTTTTGTAAGCCC
>JABIUH010000314.1 GCA_018701055.1 Woeseia sp.
GGTGATTCTGTGCGCCACCCATCCACGGATTATTGGCAGTTTCATGGTCGTCCCAGATCGCGATCAATGGGTGTCGTGCATGCATAGCGCGTGAGCCCACGTCGCTTTTGTATTGTGCGTGCCTTTGTCGATAATCTGCTAACGAAACAATTTCGTGCGCCGGTTCATGCATACGACCAATGCTTTTCCCCGCTTCTCCGCCGTATCCGAATTGGCTGTACTCATAGATATAGTCACCTAAGTGCACAACGACGTCGATAGAGGCGTCGTTTGCGATATCTTCATATGCGTTGAAGAAGCCGAAAGGAAAGTTCGAGCAGGTTGCTACCGCAATAGTAAGCTGTTCGAGCCGACCACGCGGTAGCGTCTTCGTTTGTCCTGACGGTGAGAACGTTTGGCCAACGGAAAATTGGTAAAAGTACTGTTGGCCGGGCTCGAGATTCGCCGCGATTACATTGACGGTGTAGTCGCGTTCTGCATGAGTACGGAAATCTCCGCTGCCAACGATATTTCGAAAAGCGGCATCAGTTGCAATATGCCAATCGACTCGAACAGCGGTGTCGAAACCACTGACGCGAGTCCAGAGTACGACGCTCGTACCATCCGGATCACCGCTTGCAACGCCGTGCGCGAATACTGTATCGGCGTCTTCGACCTTGGACGTGGTGCAGGCGGCTGGTACTAACAAGACAGATGATGCGCCTAACATTGCTTGTCTTCGTGTAATTCGCTTAGTCATCAGACAAAATCTCTAATAGTGAAGAGCAACGCGCTCATTGGTCGAGTACTTCGGAGTCGGTGAAAATATCGCTGCCTTGACCTTCAGCACGTCCACGCGCGATCTCGTCACCGATCGTGAGTGTCATCAAGTCTTCGGCGACAATCATTTCACCGTCGTAGTCGGTCATGCCGAGGAGTGTGTCGGAGCTCACCTCTGGCGGAATGATATGTGAATAGACGCCAAGCCGCGGTCGCGTTTGATTGAACACGTAGGCGACTTGCGCGGGCGTTGAATGCACAGACAAGCTGACGTTGGCCAACTTTGCTTCAGCTGAATCGCCGGGTGCCGGTATTTGTGTTTCGTGAATCAGAACGTCTACGCCTTTACCCATTTTGATGATCTCGCTTGCCGGGGAGGTGTTCGTATCTCCGGAAAACAAGACGGACCGGCCACCATAGTCGATGCGATATCCGAGTGTCGCACCTTCCAGTCCGAGTAATTGACCGGTTTCGGTATCGATGGGCAAATGCTCAACATCGAATGCGGTGATTTTCAGTCCGCCTTCGTCAAAAAACACGCCTGGTTCCAGGTCGGTTGCGAGTAGTTCTGACCCCTCTGCATGCACGCCAACTGCTTTCCGATAGCGAATGTCCCAGTCGTAGGCGGTCTCGAAATTTTTCATCATTGCCGCTGTGCCCTCAGGCCCGTAAACATTCATCGGAACTTTGCGACCGAACAGCCAGCCAGTCAGCCAGAGGCCAGGTGCGCTGATGGTGTGATCAAAATGCAGGTGAGTAATGAGCAAATGATCGACTTTGGTGAGCATTTCGAAGCCGCCTGCCTGAAACAAACGCTCGCGCATGCCGGGACCGGCGTCGACCATTACTGTGTAGTCGCCGGCCTCAACGAGAATTGACGGCCCGTATCGGTCATGTGATGGGCGCGGCGCACCTGTCCCGAGAAAGGTCAGTTTGATTTCGTCATCGGCTGCAGATGCCGGCACCAGTGGCACCAGCGCGACGCTGGCGATAATGATGATGGCGATCATAGTGCGGGCAGGGTGCATTGCTTATCCTCTGACGAAGCGGAGATTGATCATATGGCCTCACCCTGGAATTGCCAACAACATCGATCGGATGTGTTCGTAACACCTAAATGAACGCTCAATTGGGTTAGTATGGCGGCTGTACTCAGGAGGGTGGGCACGTGCCGCGTATTCTACGGATTCTGACAGCAGGTGCCATTCGACGACTTGGATTGAAGGGCGCTGCTTCGTTTGCGTTGTTTAGCGCTAGTTATCTGGTCTACGCGTCCGATTCCAATCAGCTTATTCAGCAGACCTGCGTCGCTTGTCATAATGAGTTCACGCTGCAGGCGGGGCTGGATCTGCAGAGCTTTGACGCGAATAATCCTCACCTAAGCCCGGTCATCGCCGAAAAAGTCATTCGCAAACTGCGAACCGGGCAAATGCCGCCGCGAGAATTGCCGCGTGATGAATTGGCTATCGATGACTTAGTCACGACGCTAGAAGGCGCGTTGGATCGCCACGCGAAGCGCGAGAATAGGGTCGGTTCTCGCCCGTTCCAGCGCGTAAATCGCGCGGAGTACGAGCGACTGATCTACGATCTGCTCGGTTTGACAGTCGATGCGTCTACCTGGTTGCCGGAGGACCGCATCAGTGCGAGCTTTGACAATATTGCCGATTCCCAGGATCTATCGGCAACGCTAATGATTTCCTATCTTACCGCCGCCAGCGACATTGCTCGACAGGCGATCGGTAACAAGGACGCGCCCCGGCTTGCGACTACCTACTCAAACTCCGCCGGATTATCCCAGCACGAGTGGGAGCGGTTGGAAGGTGCACCCTACGGTACGCGTGGCGGTATCAGCACGTTGCATTCATTTCCAGCCGATGGCGAGTACGTATTCTCAATGCGCTTTATGTCCGGGTGGGGTGAACGTTTTCACGATATCGATGTATCCATCGATCGGGAAAGAGCGGCGCTTTTGCACTACGGCGGCGATATCGATTATCAAGGATTGAAGGAATTTCCGGTCGAAACAGATCGAGTCTTTGTCCGGGCGGGTGAGCATCGCGTCACTGCTGCGTTTATCCGACAAATGGATGGGCCATACGAGGATTTACTCAAACCCAACGCGCGTTCTCTGACCGGAACTGAAACCAGCTACGGGACAACCTCGCCACCGAATCTGATGCACATGGTTATCGAAGGGCCGTATAACCCTGTCGGCATATCCGAGACCGCGACGCGAAAACGAATCTTCGCGTGCCGTCCGACGACTACCGCAGAGGAATCGCCCTGTGCGACCAGCATCGTTAAGCGGCTGGCAAGCAATGCCTTTGGCGCGCCAATTAACGACGATCAATTGCATGACTTAATGCAGTTTTACGCCTTAGGCGCTGAGGATGGCGGCTTTGAGGCTGGCATTCGGGCGTCACTCGAAGCCACGCTGGCAAGTCCGCGATTCCTGTTTAGGCTTGAACGAGAGCCGTCTGGTCGAAAACCGGGCGAGCGCTACAAATTGGCCGGAATTGATCTGGCGAATCGACTGTCATTTTTTCTTTGGGGCACGCATCCAGATGCCGAGTTAGCTAAGCTTGCCAAGTCGGGAAAACTAACGCGTACGAGCAAATTAACGGCGCAGGTGACACGGATGCTCGCCGATCCTCGTGCTGAATCGCTCGCGACTCGATTTGCTGCGCTCTGGTTGCGGTTGCAGGATTTGGACAAAGTACGGCCCGACGAATATTGGTATCCGCATTACACGGAACAGCTTAGCCTGGCAATGCGTCGCGAAACAGAGCTCCTGTTTGATCATCTGGTGCAAGATAATCGCAGCGCATTAGAGCTTTACAGTGCCGACTACAGTTTCATGAATGAGCGTCTGGCAGAGCACTACGGCATAACAGGTGTCAGCGGAGACGAATTTCGTCGGGTGTCGTACCCGACTGAGCAACGTAAGGGAATATTAGGTCACGGCAGCATCCTCACCCAAACGTCTCTGGGAAATCGCACCTCGCCAGTTTTGCGCGGCAAGTGGGTGGTCGAGGTATTGCTGGGTACACCGCCACCCCCACCGCCGCCGGGCATTCCGGATCTGGATGACACAGAGGAATCTCTTGACGGTAGGGTGCTAACAACGCGGGAACGGTTGGAACAACATCGCGCTGATCCGATTTGCGCCGCGTGTCATAAAGTGATGGATCCTATCGGTTTAGCGCTGGATAACTTCGACGTCACCGGGCGCTGGCGAATCCGTGAGCACAATGCGCCATTAGACACGCGCAGTACGTTCTATGACGGTACGGCAATAGAAACGCCTGCGGAGTTATCCGCAGCGCTTCTAAAGCGACCGCTACCGCTGGTTCGCGAGTTAACCGCCAATCTGATGGCTTACGCGCTTGGTCGCCGATTGGAGTACTTTGACCAACCGGTCGTTCGGTCAATTGTTGCTGCCGCAGAAACCGACGACTATCGCATGCAGGCGCTAATATTGGGGGTCGTGCTGAGTGACGCCTTTCGCATGAAAGAATCGCTCTCGTCTGACGAATTGGTCAGCGCCCAGCGCCCACAAAATTAAAGAGGACACACGATGCATTTCGTCACCCGGAAAAAACTAGATCGACGGACATTTCTTCGCGGCGCTGGGGCGGGCATAGCGTTACCGCTCGTCGATGCGATGTTGCCGGCATTCGCGACCTCAGGTGCAGAATTGCCTACGCGACTCGTCTGTATTGAAGAGGTGCACGGCCTTCCAGGGTGTTCTAAATGGGGCATAGAACAAAATCTCTTTGCGCCGGCGACGACCGGTAGAGATTTTACATTATTACCTGACAATACTTTGAAAGTTCTTGAGCCCTGGATCGACCAAATGACCATCGTCAGCAATACGGATGTTCGTATGGCCGAAGCGGCGCAACCGAGCGAGGTGGGCGCCGATCATTTTCGATCGGCAGCCACATTCTTGACCCAATCCCGTCCAAAACAAACCCAAGCGTCTGATCTTTTATGTGGCACCTCGCTTGATCAGTTGCAGGCCCAAAAATTTGGGCAAGAAAGCCTGATGCCGTCATTGCAATTAGGCATTGAACCTACGGACAATGGCGGCGGCTGCGGCTACAACTACTCTTGCGCCTACACCGACTCCATCAGTTGGGCGTCGCCGACCGAACCTTTGCCCATGATTCGCAATCCTCGCACCGCATTTGACATGCTATTCGGCGCAGGCGGAACAGCGGCGGAACGACAGCAACGCCGCAAGATGCACAGCAGCATATTGGATTGGGTCGTTGCCGATGTCGCATCAATGAAGGCCGACCTTGGCAGCGCCGATATCGGACGAATCGATCGCTATCTGGAGAATGTTCGAGAGATCGAGCGGCGTATTCAGTTGGTGGAACAACAGAATAGCAGCGGGGAAGAGCGTGCGTTGCCCGGTGCCCCGGCCGGGGTTCCTGATTCGTTTTCCGAGCATGTGCGTCTTATGTATGACTTACAGGTGCTCGCATTCGAAACCGACATGACTCGGGTTATTTCATTCAAGACCGGACGCGATGCGTCAAATCGAACGTTACCTGAAAGTGGATCTGGCAAAGGTTTTCATCCTTCCTCTCACCATGGTGACAAGGTTGAGTCGATTCAGGAGTTCAACACGATCTGTAAATATCGCATGGAACAGTTGGCGTACTTCCTGCAACGCATGCAGGATTCAACCGTCGGCGGTGAATCTTTGTTGGATCAGTCTCTAATCATCTGGGGTTCGCCGATGGGAGACGCTAACGTTCATAACCATCGCCGTTGTCCCCTGGTCTTTCTCGGCGGTGCGAACGGTGCTCATCGTGGCGGTAACCATGTAGCGGCGTCAGATGGCACCCCAATGGCGAATGCCATGCTGACAATGTTGAATCGCCTCGGTCACGATCTCGACGCGTTCGGCGACAGTTCGGGCGAGCTTTCACTCTAGAGATTTTATTAGAGAAATAACATGAGAAGTATCACTCAAATTGTTGTTTTAATTATGATTGCTCCTTCGTCATTGATCATGTCGGGCAGCATCGACGCCGCCGGTCGGCTCGTCGACGCGGCAGAAACCGGTGACCGAGTGGCCGTTCGTGAGTTACTGCGCACCGGAGTGGATGCCAATGACGCGCATGGCGATGGTATGACCGCGCTGCATTGGGCCGCCGAGAATGGTGATCACGAGTTGGCCGAGATGTTGATTGTTGCAGGCGCCAACGTGACCGCAGGTACTCGGATCGGTCGTTACACGCCGCTGCATATCGCAAGTCGCAACGGACACGCTGAGGTGGTCAGAACATTACTCGCAGCAAGTGATGATCCGGACATTCAGACGACAAACTCGGGTGTGCGCCCGCTCCATTTGGCAGCTGCGTCAGACAGCACAGCGACGGTGCAGGTGTTACTGGCGGCAGGTGCGGACGTTGATGCGCGCGAAAGTGCTTGGGGACAAACCGCGCTGGTGTTCGCGGCTGCGGCAAATCGTATTGCGACCATTCATGTTTTGCTTGATGCAGGTGCGCAAATTGATGTCACAACCCATGTCGTTGACGTTGTTGAGCGAGAGTTGGCAGACAAAGCGGCAAACAAACGATTGGCGGCCGCGATAACCGACTTCAAGACCAAAGCTGGCGGCGGCGCGGAATGGTTACCCGATTCGAGAGAAGTGCAGGGTGCGATCGATTTTTCTCGGGAGATTCAACGTAATTGGCCCAACGTGCCGGATCCGGCCTGCGACGAACAAGTGGACAGCGCCGGTTCCAGATTCAGTCGCTCCGAAGGTCCCAATAGCTGTAAATCTGACGCAGATGCAGACGCAGACGCAAATGCAGAAACCCCGCCTGAAGAGATGAACCTCAAGCGATTGTCTTACGGTCAGATGGTGGGAAATTGGGGCGGTTTGACACCATTGCTACATGCGATTCGACAAGGGCATGTTGATACCGTGCAGGCACTGCTGGAGCGGGGCGCTGATATCAATCAGGCATCTGCCGGCGATCAGACGACGCCTTTGCTAATGGCAATGGTCAACGGCCAATATGATTTAGGCCTCATGTTGCTGGCGTCGGGTGCTGATCCGAATCTATTGAGTGATGCAGGTACGTCTCCCTTATTTGCGGTGCTCGAACGACAGTGGGCGCCCTGGGCGCACTATGCGCATCCAGTTGATAATCAATTGCAGGATGCATCGTATTTTAATGTTCTGCAGGCGCTTCTCGAGGCGGATGCCGATCCAAATGTTCGTTTGAAAAAGCACCTTTGGTATTCCGAATTCACGACGTCTGTGATGATGCCTGCCGGCTTACATCTAGATGGCGCGACACCGTTTTGGCGTGCGGCACAAGCGCTCGACGTCGACGCGATGCGCTTATTAAAATCCTTCGGCGCGGATGTGGATGTTGCGACGGTCAAGATTCCAAAGCGGCGACGGGGTGGGCGCGATCCGGAGGGCGGTGAGGAAAAAGAAGTCGATCATTCCGGCATTCCGACCGTGGAGCTGGGTGGACCCTTTATTTTTCCCGTCCATGTTGCTGCGGGTGCCGGTTATGGCCAGTACTTCATGGCGCATGCGCACCGGCATGCGCCGAATGGTTGGTTGCCAGCGGTGAAGTTTCTGATCGAAGATTGCGGCGCAGATGTCAACGCTCGGGATGGCAATGGGTATACCCCGCTACATCATGCAGCCTCGCGCGGCGATAACACAGTTATTCACTATCTGCTCGAGAAGGGCGCAGATGTCATGGCTGTCAGCCGAAAAGGCGAGACCACCGTTGATATGGCGAACGGCCCAACGCAACGCGTATCGCCTTTCCCGGCCACAATGGTGTTACTCGAAGGGCTGGGAGCCAAAAACAATCACAACTGCGTTTCCTGCTAATCCTTTAAGTTCTATCTCTTACCCTCTCGCAGAACGACTGATCGTCGCGCGAATTTCAGTTTGCTCGTGAGGTTCAACGCTTAGCTTTCCCGTGACACCCTCTGGCTCGCCCCACGTGATTGAAA
>JABIUH010000512.1 GCA_018701055.1 Woeseia sp.
ATTTCAGGTTCTCGCTTGCGCAGAACCAGAAATGACCAGGCAACAAAGGCATAGGCCACGACGATCCCAAGACCGCCAGCGTCCACTAACCAAACGAGGGCCGGGCGACCAAACAGCGGTGCAAGTATCGACAATGCACCGATAAGCATTACCGCTCTATGCGGTGTATTAAATTTTGGATGAAGACGACCCAACGATGCTGGCAGTTGTCCTGCACGAGCTAACGCGTAAATCGCGCGGCTTCCGCCGATCAAGAATGCGTTCCAGCTAGTGAGTATCCCGCCAATGCCGCCGATTACGAGTAGCTTGCCACCCCATGAACCGCCCAACAACGCAGCACTAGCATCGGCGGTAGGCAAGCTCGACGAAGAACGCGCCGCCTCTCCAAGACCCGTGGAAACGGCCCAGATCATCGCGATGTACCAAACGACGGCCATCACAATCGATACCATTAAGAGCTTACCGATTTCCGTAAACGGAATATCAATCTCTTCAGCGGATTGCGGAATCACATCGAAGCCAACAAACATAAACGGCACCATGATCAATACACCAAGCAGGCCTTTGGCGCCGCCCGAAAATAAAGGCTGCATATTGCCCGCATCACCGGAAACCAACGCGCCCGCAAACAGTAAAAACCCCACCAATAAAATAAGTGCGGCGGCGAGAAGCTGTAATCGTGCTGCCGTACGAATGCCGACAATGTTGACAGCGGTCATTGCGATTGCTGCCACAACGCCAACCAAGACCCAGGTCAGCTCCACGTCCCATCCCGCAACCGTCCACAAGTAACCGCGACTAAATCCGGGAATCAGATAATCAGTAACCGTTGGCAAAGCGACCGCTTCAAAAGCGACCACCGATACATAACCCAAGAGGATCGCCCAGGTACAAATAAACGATGCAGTTCTACCGAGAGCGCGACTGGCATACACATGTTCCCCGCCCGCCTGCGGCATGGCTGAGGCAAGCTCCGCGTAGGTCAAGCCAACGAAAATGACCACGACGCCACCCAGTGCGAAGGCAAGCATTGCACCAGCGCTGCCAGCCCCACCAATCCAGTTACCAGTCAACGCTACCCAGCTCCAACCAATCATGGCGCCGAATGACAATGCCAGCACTTCTTTCTGCCGAATGACGCGTATGAATTGACCGTCTGCCACACTACCTCCCCGGGACACCAACGATGGCGTGAATCTCACGAACATCATAGCTCGCAAACGCCTGCTTACCGAAATCACGCACGATTATCGGCTAGACAGGGAACCTCCTGAAGCGCAGGCGCTCATCTGCGCTACTATCAAACCCTGGAACAAGGGGGACACAATGCTTAGTCGATTATTTCTGCTCTTTCCGTTATTGGCTGCGAGCCAAACAATCCATGCCCATCATGCATTTGCTGCAGATTACGAGGCCGGTAAAGCGGGCAATGTCGAAGGCACTATCACCGAGATCATCTATAAGAACCCGCATGCCCGCTACTACATAGAAGTCGACAGTGCCGGCGGCGGCAAGGAAATCTGGGATCTACAAACGATGAATCTGATGATGCTTGGTCGCGTTGGCTGGACCAAAGACACCTTGAAAGTCGGCGACAAAATATCCGTAGACGGCATCTTGGGTCGAAACAACACCAAACGCATGTCGATAAATGTTGTCACGCATGAAGACGGGCGCGTCATTAGCCCACAGCGCGGCATTGCCGAAAGCAATGCTGATCTAAATGCCCGTACATCGCTGGAAGCAGACACGCCTCGAGGCGAATTCATTTCATTGGCTGCAAACATTTCACCCGGCGACTACGAGCTCGAAGACAATCACGCATACCTTGGCTTCTCATACGATCACATGGGCCTGTCGAATCCCCAGCTGCAATTCACCGAGTTCGACGCGACGCTAAGTCTTGACGGCAATAACATGGCCAACAGCCGTGTCGATATAGCAGTGAATGCAGCCAGTATTGTCGCGGCGGTACCCGAGTTTGAAGCGCGTCTTCGCGGCGAAGAATTTCTGAACGTCGAGCAGCACCCCGAAATCTCTTTCGTGAGCACCGGCTATAGCGAAACATCAGACACCACTGGAACGTTGCAAGGCGATCTGACCATCGCCGGAATCACCAAACCCGCGACACTAACGGTCAGTATCCACGCGGCAGCAATGAATCAACTCAACAAACGAGAAATGATTGGATTCGCAGCCAATGGAACGATCAGTCGGTCCGCCTACGGCATGTCAGATTTTGCCGATTGGGTCGCAGATGATTTGGAACTCAATATACAGGTAGAGTTTCAAAAGGCCCGCGAATCAAAAACTGAGGCGGGACGCTAACGATGAATCGAAAAACGTTTATTGCTGTGACTGCAGCGCTAGTCATTGTTGGCTGCGGACAAAACGACAACCCGGTAACAGATAGTGATGGGGACGGCGCCCCTTCTGGCCGTTACGCGGTTGATCGCCTGCATACCTATTTGTCCTTCTCTTACTTACATCAGGGACTTTCCTACCCTTTGTTACGGGCAACCGATGTGATGGGGGAATTGCAGTTTGATAGCGAGGATATGTCGAATAGCATAATCGACGTGAGTGTCGCTGCAGCGTCGATCCGTACCAACGTCGAACACTTTGATAAAGAGCTTGCATCCAGAAAGTTTTTTAACGCCGACAAATATCCGTACATGACGTTTAGCACTGACCATTTCGAAGCGACGAGTGACAACGAGGGCGTATTACATGGCAACGTAACGATCAAAGGAATTACGAAACCACTCGAGCTTGTCGTAACCTTCAATGATGGCTTCGTACACCCTGTTCTCGAGGTGCCGGTTTTAGGCTTTTCGGCCACGGGCTCATTAAGCCGATCAGATTTTGGCCTCGATCGATTCGTGCCAGTGGTATCAGACACCGTGGTGCTGAATATCGAGGTAGAGTTTCGACACGGCAGTACCGACGAGAGTCTGGCCGCTGCATCCATCGCTCGCGACGGCGTCTGAAGGAGAATATGAGATGAAACATTTTTTTCAGTTAACCGCTCTCTGCTTCCTGGTCACGCTGCAGTCACCCGTCGGTGCGCAAGACAACGACTTTTCTGGGGACTGGACCATCGTCACCACAGGATTCTCGTTCGTTGGCAGCACCACATCCTATG
>JABIUH010000513.1 GCA_018701055.1 Woeseia sp.
AAAAATTCGGGCACTAACGATTTAGCACCCCATATCACGACAGTTTCTGACGGAGTGATATCTGGATTTGCCAAATTCATTAGCCCGCCAATGCCATAGATCAGCATTTGCAAAACAATCACGCAGAAACTGGCCATGATGGCCGCGCGTAGTACGACATGTTCGTCACGCGCCATTAAATGACGGCTGGCCTGCCAGGGGCCGACCGCGTAAACAAAGGCCCAGGCAATATCCATAACGACTGCCCAAATCACGTAATCCAGGGGTGTGGCCCAGCTGGTGCCTTCACCGATAATTCCAGTCCAGGAGGCAATGCCTTCTTTGCTTTCCAGGCGGGCCAGATCTGTGATCGCTGTGCTGATACCACCAAAACCATCGACGATATACACAACAAAAACGACCGTTGCCGTCATGAACAGCAGAAACATCAGGGTATCGGTGATAATCACACCCTTGGATCCGGAATACATTGTGAAAAGCGTGTAGCTGGACCAGGCGACAATCAAGCTTGCGACAAATGACATACCCGTGATATCGGACAGCAAGATCGCGGCACCCTGAGTCACGATCAGCAGATAGCCGCCCAGGCCGAGAATGATGGTGAAGCCGGCAAACTGTTGCAATCGGCGGCTTTGAAAACGGCGTCCAAAAAAGTCTGCCACGGTAGGTGCACGGCTACGCCGCAAATAGACGCCAAAAAATAGTGCGCCAAGCATGTAACCGGTTACCGCGATGCCAGGGAAGAGCAGGTAGGCACCAAACTGGCCATCGTAGGTAAACGCTGCCTCACCCATAAATATGGATGTGCTCATAACACTGGCAACCAGTGTTCCCAGAATCAAAAGCGTAGGTGCTCGCCGTCCCGCGACAAAATAGTCATCCAGTTTTTTTACGCTGCGCCCGGCATAACCGCCAACCACAACAAAGATCAAAATAGTGATGCCGAGCGTTATCGTTAATGTGCTCATGGTTCTTGCTAGGTCGCCGCTCGTTGGGCCCAAGATTGTTCCCCAGTTTATAGAATTGAAGACAGTTCGTGGATGAATATTTGCCGGTCGTCCCGACTAAGCTGAACAAACCGCAGTGCTGGCTGCGAATCAGGGCCTCTACAATGGGTTTCTTGCGGCCTATTCTCGAAGGGAATCAACACGCATGAATTACGCGACTGTTACAAAAGAAAGACAGTGCAAACACACAACTTACATTGTCTTTAGACAGGCAGACAGCCGTTGCAAGCCCTCAGTAAGTTTGACATCCGGACCACCACCGACTCCAACCCTAATGTGTTGCGGTAGGTCATAAACGCTACCCGGCAATAGAAAAGTCCGATAGGGTGATCTGAGCAGCTTCACGCATAGATCGTCGCTATCAATCCCGTCAGGCAAACATGCCAAACCTATTAGGCCTGCCTCAGGTCGGGTCCAGGTCAAGTCGCAGTCCGACTCAATGAACGCATCGAGTTGTTCCAGATTTGCGAGACCCTCTGCTCGTGCGACCGCCATTGCCGTCTCGTAACGCAATGGTCGAAGCGCAATCTCAGCGATCGCTTCGCCAAGAATGTTCATGATCTCGCTCGAGTTCTCGCGCAGAATTAAGGCATCGCGAATCACCTGACAATCTGGTGAAATCATCCAACCGGTTCGCAGACCCTGTAAGCCCAGTGCTTTGGAGACACTTCCGGTCGTAATGCCGCGTTCATAGAGCCCTGCGATAGAAGGTGCGCGAGTACCGGTCCATTCCAGGCCCGCGTAAACCTCATCGATAACGACATAAGTTCCGTGGGGTTGTGCCAACGCTACAATTTCTCTTAACTCTTTCTCGCAAAGCATTCGACCTGTTGGATTGTTCGGGTTCGACAAAAAAATCATCGCGGTGCGACTATTGATAGCTGCCGCAAGATCCTCTAACGGAAAGGCCCAGTCCTCATTGCGCCGTTTGATAATACGTGTCTTTGCACCGATTCCTTTTGCCAATACGGCAGCCTGTGGCCAGCCCGGCGTTTCTGTAATGATTTCGGCCCCGGCATCCACCAGTTGTCGAAGGGCGAGATAATTGGCTTCGGCGGCACCGGCCGTTATCAACACATTGTCTGTGGAAAGACGACCATCAAGATTCGCCTGACGCAAAACGTGCTCACGCAACTCGGGCCAACCCTGGAACGAACGATTATTCCAATCCAGTGACAAATCCGGATCGAGATCCTTAATGAAATCCTTAAGTTTCGGCGAGCGCGACAACGAGAACCCGACAATCGCTTCCGGAGATTCTCCTGTCGTCTTGAGTAGATAGTCGAACAGAGGGTGGATTTCGATTTTCATTTTCGGTACGAACGAACCGTGTCAGAAACCAACAATTTGCTCCCCACCAAACGTCAGGCGGTACATGAGCCGCTTGTGCTTGTCATCATCAAAAGGTGTCGGCGCGTGTAAGGCACTTCGATTATCCCAGATAACAAGATCACCTGGCTGCCAATTGTGCATATGAGTGAACGATGGCTGCGTCATGTGTCGTTGCAGTTCATTTAGCAATGGACGCGCCTCTTCCTCAGCGAGGCCAAGAATCGACATGATGTGACAAACCGGCAGATAAAGTCCTTTCTTTTTAGAAACTGGATGCTGTGCTACCAGTGGTCGGACAATCGGCGGAATTTGTTGCTTTAACTCTTCGCTTAGAGGAGGGCGATGCGGGCTTTTTATGCGCAGCAATTCATTTAAATAATCATAGGAATGTATCGCCTCCATTTCATCAATGTCGTGCCTGGTCTTTTCCGGAAGCGCTTCATAGCTGGCGTGCATACCAGCAAAACCCGTGGCGGCGCCCTCAGGCGGCGTATGAACACAGAAAAGACAGGAGCCTGCAGGTTGCGGATGCCGAAATGAATCGTCGGTGTGCCACATCAATGGCGGTGGATCTGCCTTTATAAATAAAGCGGTGTATTCGCCATTTTGCTTCGTGTTACCAATTCTTAATAATTCGGGATAGCTCGGCTCAAGAAATGCCGGATTATATTTTTCGTTTAATTCGACTTGGCCGAATATACCGACGAAATCCACCAATTGCCGATGCGAAATTTGTTGTTGATTTCGAACCAGCAACAAGCCCCCAGCTTCGTGAAAATCGTCCAGCACGGCATTCAGATCCTCCTTTCCAAGTTTGGAAAGTTCCGAACAGCGAAGTTCCAAACCGAAGCCCGAGGGGGTCAGGGGACGGCTACTGATGGCCAATTTTAATTCACCGTGTGTTCTGGTTGCTGGAAAGCCAAACAGAGTATCTTGACCTGGAGAGGAAAACCATATTTGGACGCACTATTCAGTCTGCTATACCAATGACAACGTAGACAAGTAGATCTGACATGTTTTCCGACAACTTGGCTAAACCTGCGACATTACTAAATTGGATTGACAGCATTATGTCAGCGCAGATTACAGATGTCCTCTTCTTAGCCAGTTAGAAATGTCCAGTTATGATCGTATTTATTAGGCCACAATTGAAACTGGGTGGCCCTGGGATTCCCAAGCACAATATCCCCCAGCCAGCGACCAGACATTAGCAAAGCCCATTGTCTGCAAGCTAGCAGCAGCGAGCGCGGAGCGGCCCCCACTTCTGCAATACAGATATATGGGCTGCTCGGGCATAACCACGACAGGGTGTGGCTCGCAGTTCAGCACTGGATGCTGCTTGAGCTCAAATTCCAGAACGCCACGTGGAATGTTGACGGCGCCTGGAATCGCACCTCGCGCAAATTCATCGGGCTCACGTACATCGATCACGACGGGATTGTCGTCTAGGTGTTTGCCGAGCGCGAGAGGTTCGATTTCCTGGATCGCTTGCTTGGCGTGACCGACCAGATCTGAAGGTAGTAATGACATTGAGTTTCTCCGATACGAGCGGCGCTACGAGTAACCGAGTGCTGTTGGTAATGAGCGGGAGAGAATGTAGATGCCCATGACAACAAGAAAATAGGCAAAGCCGCGCTGAAGCGCTGCCTGCGGCACACGCGTACCAAGGCGGTTACCTGCGAAGCTTCCGGCAACGCCAAGCGCTGTAACGAGGCCAAGCACGCTCCAATCGAAACTGAGATTTTGCGCAGCGAGCACGTCGACGTACTTATAAAATCCGCTGAAGGACTTGAGGGCGATGATCACAAGACTTGTCGCCACGGCCCGATGCATGGCCATGCCGCCAAGAAGCACCAGCGCCGGCACAATCAAATAGGGCGGCTGTCATCGTTTATTCTCCGATGATAGACAACAATCGATCATGCCTTTCTTCCCCGCTGTTTCTTGCCAGACCCTGCACAATAAATATCCTTTAGGACTTCGATGACGCGAAGCGCGTTGCTTTGCGCCAACGAATAAAAAATGACCTGCGCTTCCCGGCGGGTGCTCACCAGACCATCACGCCGTAGAATCGCCAATTGCTGCGACAGCCCCGATTGACTGAGGTCGATCCGGTCATTGAGCTCATACACCGCCATCTCACCCTCGGTCAGCGTACACAGAATCAACAGACGACTCTCGGCAGCGAGTGCCTTCATTAGGTTGGCGGCCTCACCGGCATGCTTGCGCAGTTTTTTCATTTCCTTTGGTGATACGGCCGGGAACCGCTGTGTAATTTGCACCATCGTCTTGATCTCCATATTTTGATTATCTTTCTATATATGTGTATTTGCTAATTTATAGATATACGATATAATACCATCTCAATCACAGATTGCAAGCACCAAATGGAGTCCATGCATGACTAACCCCGTTGTTCATCCGTTCTTTCACGAACCGACCAATACCTTTTCTTATGTAGTGCGAGATCCGGATGGCCCAGGCGCCGCAGTGATTGACCCGGTGCTGGACTACGATCATCGATCGGGGCGTACTGACACCGAATTCGCAGACCAAATCGTTGCGTACGTTCGTGAACAAGAATTGGAGGTCCATTGGATCCTCGAGACTCACGCGCACGCCGACCATTTGACCTCGGCGCCGTACCTCAAGCAGCAGTTGGGCGGAAAAATCGCCATCGGTGAGGGCATTCGCGCAGTGCAACGAACCTTCAAATCGATCTTCAACGTCCAAGACCTAAACACTGATGGCACGCAGTTCGACCACCTATTCGAAGATCATGAGACATTCGAAATCGGCGGTCTGACCGGGCGCGTGCTGCACACGCCCGGTCACACCAATGACAGCGTGTCGTATGTGATAGGCAATGCTGCATTCGTTGGTGACACCGTATTTGCGCCGGACTACGGCACTGCCCGTGCTGATTTCCCCGGCGGCAATGCCCGGACGCTGTATCGCTCCATCCATCGGATCTACGGTCTGCCTGAGGACACCCGTATATTCCTTTGCCATGACTATTTGCCCGGTGGGCGTCCGGTCGAGCACGAACACTCTTTGCTGGATCACAGAAAAAACAACATGCACATTCGTGAGACCGTATCCGAGGACGAGTTCGTGCGAATGCGCGAAGAACGCGATGCCTCGCTGCCGATGCCGAATCTTATAATTCCGGCGGTGCAGGTGAACATACGCGGCGGGGAATTCCCTTCTGCCGAAGACAACGGTGTTACGTACCTTAAAGTTCCGGTGAACCAGCTCGGCCGAGGGAAATAACCGCCATGCAGACCTTCACACCGTACACGGCGCTGATTGGTGGTGCTTTGATCGGGCTCGCGACGGTCACGCTGCTGTGTTTCAACGGGCGCATCGCTGGGATTAGCG
>JABIUH010000333.1 GCA_018701055.1 Woeseia sp.
GAGCGGCCTAGATTCGAAGGAAATATCGGCACGGTTACGTATTATAATCTCGATTCAAGTGGGCCAGTAGAAGTCAGTGCTCACATAGATCGGTAATGTCTCAATTGGTCGGGGAGCTGTATTGTTCCGCGATGCGATATTCAGGCACCGGATAGTTTTCTTAGCAAATTTGCTACTGATCGTTTCGATTGCGCCGCAAGCGGCAGGCCAGGCCAATCCACCTATCGCGGAAAATATTGAATCTGCGAATGTCCCCGAAGAGATCGTCGTTTACGGCGAGAGGAACATCATCCAGCTACGCGCAGAGGTTTATCGAGCAGAGCAGGCTTTTCTCGATAAATTCAATTTACTCAATAGCGATGACAACTTCGACTTTAAATGCAAAATTATCACTCTCTTAGAGAATCGAGCTAGAAAGCGTGTTTGTGTGCCTAGATTCGCACAAAAATATGAAGCCCGGATGGCTGCCGCCATGATTAGGGACGGAAACTTTCAGACCCCACCGCGATTTCAAGCTCAATTGAGAAAGTATGAAGCTTTGCTGGTTGAGGAGATGCTGGTGTTGATCGGTGATGACGAGGAGCTTCGTGAGGCGTATTCGAAATTGGAACTGGCTAAAACGGCCTACGAAGGCGAGCTCAAAGAACGGCGACAGAAGTAAAAAGCCGTATTTGGATCAGATTCAGAAAACCCATCAATGACGACACTGCATTCATCCAGTCGAGTCCGATCCGATCTTGGTGGTCAGTACGCCCAACCGTTACACTCATATCTGATCGAGCGACAAAAAAATAAAGAGGCATCTCGATGGCAGTCAGAGAAACGTTTACCTCGAGGTTTTCAACCATTCTGACGATGGTTGGCGCTGCTGTAGGTCTCGGCAATGTTTGGCTACATGAAGGGCGAATACGGTGGCTCCGCTTTTCTCATTGTTTATCTGATCTTCACGCGACTGCTCGCAATACCTGCAATGACGGCCGAGTGGACGCTGGGTCGTGAGACCAGGAAGGGGCCGATTGGAGCACTCACGACGATATGGGGCGCGAAATGGGGAAAGCGAATTGGCGCGCTGATCGTGTTTACGCTGGTTTATCCTCAGCCATGGCGAGATAATTTGATTCGTATCTCTGTTGGTTGCGAGGATGCAGATGACATCGTTAGCGAATTTGAGAGCGCGCTCACTGCCGTCTGATATTGGTATCTGGAATGTGTAAAGTACTACGTAATAAAAATAGATCTAACCCCTTTTTGTTGTAGAGATTGTTATGAACAAAATCATTACGGTTCTAATTGTATTCCTGTTATCCGTAGGTTCAGTCAACGCGCAGAGCGTCGATTCCGAACATGCTCGGGAAACGCTTGAGATTTACAGGCACATTATCGAGGTAGAAACATCGAAGAACCTTGGCAACGTACCGGGCGTCGCAAAGTACATTGCTGATAAGTTGATTGCCGCTGGCCTGCCAAGAGAAGACGTTGAGATTGTCCCAATTGATGGAACAGCTGCACTGATCGCCCGCTATCGTGGAGACGGCTCGTCAGGCAATGCGCCTATTCTTCTGTTGGGTCATATGGATGTCGTTGAGGCGCGTCCGGAAGATTGGGTGCGTCATCCCTTTAAGCTTACTCAGGACGACAACTATTTCTACGCGCGCGGAACCATCGATAACAAGTTCGGGGTCGCCCAGCTAACCTCAACATTCATACGATTGTTGAAAGAGGGCTTCGTCCCTAATCGCGACCTCATCATCGTATTCTCCGGCGATGAAGAGAGCACGATGATCAGCACACGGATGCTCGCCTATGAACGTGAAGATCTTGCTGAGGCTGAGTTCGCCTTGAATTCCGACGCCGGCGGAGGGGATCTGAGTTCGACGGGAGACGCGCTCGTCTATTTGATTCAGGCGGCCGAGAAAACCTACGTCACCTGGGAAGTAACGACACGAAACCCCGGTGGACACAGCTCGCGTCCGAGACCCGACAATGCGATTCTGGATTTGGCTCAGGCCATCGTAAAAATTCAGGCACACCGATTTCCCGTTCGATGGAGCGACATGACGCTCGAATTCTTCGACGAGACGGGGCATCAGTTAGGCGGCGAGCTGGGCGACGCGATGGTTCGTTTTGCGAGCAATCCAGAAGACGAATCGGCATCTGATCGCCTTGCCATTGAGTCGTCATACGTTGGCACAACTCGCACAACCTGCGTTGTCACCATGTTACGCGGGGGGCATGCGGAAAATGCATTGCCACAGTCAGCGACGGCGACCGTCAACTGTCGTATTTTTCCAGGAGTGGCAGTCGAGGATGTGTTGCAAACGCTGCAGAAAGTCGTTGGTAATCAGACAATTGAATTTGAAGAAATATACGAACCAACGGTAAGTCCGATTTCCGAGTTACGTGAAGATGTTCGGGCTGCGATCAGCGAGGCAGTACACGCACGGTTTCCGCAGATCAGATTGCTCCCGTACATGGAATCAGGGGGAACGGATGGCATGCACTTCCGGCGCGCCGGAATTCCGACCTGGGCCGCGAGTGGCATTTTCATGAATCCTGATGAAATGTTTGCGCATGGGCTGAATGAGCGTGTGCCAATCAAGGCCTTCTACGATGCTTTGGATCATTGGCGCACGATCATTAAGGAACTGGCCGGTAACTAAGCGTTGCCGCCATGCTGTGACCAAATTGTGAGCCGCGTCGAAACCCATATTCCAATTGTGTCTTCAGACGACAATGCTGTCGATCTATTGCATGTTGAGACAGGACATTCAA
>JABIUH010000190.1 GCA_018701055.1 Woeseia sp.
CGTGATTCGAAGCGTCGTCGCCAACCTGAGCTTTCCACGCGCTCAAGTGCCGCATCAGCACCTGAAAGGAGGCGCTTTTGTAACGGCACCTTAATCTTGTAGGCCAGTCGAAATAAATCGTGATCTTGCGCCAGTTCGGCGAGCAATTCGTCACTGGTTTTAATCTCATCAGCTAAGCCCATTTCGAGCGCGCGAGATCCGTACCAGTGCTCCCCGGTCGCAATTGCTTCAATATCGAGATCAGGCCGATATCGCGTTACTGCATCCTTGAATAGCGTGTGCACGTCTTCCAACTCTTCCTTCAGCTTCGCACGATCCTCATCCGTATTTTTGCCGAACATCGTGACGTTGCGTTTATGTTTGCCCGCTGTTACCTGTTCGAACTCAATGCCGCGCTCATTCATCAATCGATTGAAGTTCGGGATCTGTGCGACCACACCGATAGATCCCAAGATCGCAAACGGTGCAGCTAGAATCTTGTTAGCAACGCATGCCATCAGATAGCCGCCGCTTGCGGCGACCTTGTCAACGACGACAGTGAGTGGAATTTCGCGATCACGAATACGCACCAATTGTGAAGCGGCTAGTCCATGCTCATGAACAACTCCACCGTAATTCTCTAAACAAATGATGACTTGATCGTCAGAAGTCGCGACTTCGAGCAATGCACTAACCTCTTCTCGCAGGGACGGCACTGCACTCGCTTTCAGGTCACCTTTGAATTCAATCACAAATGCGCGTGGCGGGCTTTCTTCTGCTTTCGCATCCGCTTTGTCGCGCGCCTTCTCGGCCTTCATTTCTTTTTTCCAATCGGCTTTTTTCATGACGGCCTGTTTCAGCGCGCTAGCCAACGATTGATACTTGCGATTGAGATCCTCGATCTCGAGCCCTTCCTGGTCGGCAGCTTTTCTGCCTGCCGAGGCAATCGCGCCAATGACGACGACGATAGCCACTACAAAGGTTGCCGTTTTTAAGAGGAACAGGCCGTAATCCGCGATAAATGCAGTCATGAGTTTTCTTTAGTTGGGTGAGGTAGTGAAAATGGCAATCAAACAGCTATGCCAACGTTGTTTTTTTGTAAAACTTGATCAGCCCGATAACTTGACCGAACCAGCGGTCCAGAGACCACTTCTAGAAATCCTTTTTCGAGGCCCTCGACGCGATAGGCGTCAAATTCATCCGGCGTCACATAGCGCTCAACGGGCAAGTGATTGGGCGTCGGTCGAAGATATTGGCCAAGGGTAACGATGTCGACGCCGACCTCTCGCAGATCTTGCAGAGTTTGCATGATCTCGCGGTCTTGTTCGCCCAGGCCCAGCATCAAACTTGTCTTCGTCAATATATCCGGTCGATATTGCTTCGCATGCGCTAATACCGCGAGCGTTTGTTCGTAACTGGCTCGTGGGTCACGCACCGGGTGGGTAAGTCTCTTGACGGTTTCAACATTTTGCGCGAACACCTCAAGACCTGAATCGACAACTTTCTCTACGTTGGACATGACGCCGTTGAAATCTGGCGTCAACGCTTCGACCGCCGTGTCCGGATTCATCTTTTTGATCTCGCGCACGCATGCCGCGTAGTGCGCTGCTCCGCCGTCAGGTAAATCATCCCGATCAACCGATGTAATGACAATGTAGCGAAGATCCATGAGTTTGACCGCACGTGCCGTATTTAATGGCTCTTCCTCGTCCAGCCAACCATGTGGGTTTCCGGTATCCACTGCACAGAATCGGCAAGCTCGTGTGCATACCGAGCCCATCACCATGATGGTCGCAGTGCCGTTGTTCCAGCACTCACCAATATTTGGACACATGGACTCTTCACAAACTGTGCTGAGCCGATGCTCCTTAACCGTCTTTCTCACACCAGAGAAATTGGCGCCGCTCGGCATTTTGGCGCGTAGCCATTTCGGTTTGTTGCCGCGGGGCATTTCGGGAGTGTCACGGCGCGCTTTCACGCCATTTTTAATGGCCGAAAACCCGACGTCGGTTTGATACTTCCGACCGCTCTCAACGATTGGTATACCGCGAAATGTAGATTTGGTTTTGTCGTTCATACTGGCAGTGCTGTTCGTTATTGTCAGCGAAGCATTTTCGCACATTAACTGGGTCAGAGCCCTTTTCATCATTAAAACGGGCTCTGACCCAGTTATTGGGCTCTGACCCAGTTATAGGTGAGTGGGCAAAAAAATCCCCGGACTAGCCGGGGAAAATCAGGGGAAAATAAAATTCAAACGCCAGAAGTGCTGTAAATCTAGTGCAACCTGGACCAGCTCATGAGTTGGACTGCGCTCTGTTTCAGGTCAAAATTCTTTGCCAATACAGCTTCGATATCCGTGATGTCGGAATCGTTGTCCATCGGAGAACTGAGCTCGACAACACCGCTAAACTCGTTACCACCGCGGTAATGCGTGTCAGTCAACTTGAACTGTGTGTAGTACTTGGCAGACATGCGGCAAGATTACGGACCCATCACACATTCGTCTGTGAGCCACGCCACAGTTTGGCTACCATCCCAATATGCTCACTCTTGGGACCTTTCCCAGCCAGCCATATAATTGTGGGGAAACTGGGAGATTCGACCCTTAAGGGATAATTAGGCGTAAAATGAACAGTTAATGAAACATCCTGTGGCGCAGAAAGAGAGCTATTGCACAGATTCGGGTCTACAGGATATGTAATATTGGCGTTACGCATTTACAAAACCCATAACCTATTGATTTACTTAATAAGCGGTACTACAGAATGGCTTTGAAGACCAATTTTGTCAGAATTCTTATGCTCGCAGTCCTTACCCTCGGCGCGAGCAATGCCATTGCTCAGGATGAGCTTCGTAAAACATTTTTCAAAAATGTCGATGTAGCACGAGCGACGGCCGAAGAAGCCAACGCAAAGTTGCTCGCGCCTCGCAGTTACAGCGATGGCGTGGAAGACTACGACGCAGCTGAGGTCGGGCTCGAACGTGGCCGCAATATCAAATACGTGCGTCGCAAGACGTCTGAAGCTGAAACATCCTTTAATACTGCTACCAAGGCCGCGCAACTGGCCAAAACGGCTTTGTCCCAGGTAATGAAAAGCCGCCAAGACGCCGCGAATGCGAAAGCACCGGATCTATCTCGGGAAGTTTGGGATAAGGCGCAACGTGAATTTGGTAACGCAATTCGCCACCTCGAACGCGGCGACCTCAAAAATGCCACGCGTAAGGACATTGAAGCGACTAGTCTTTATCGCGACGCAGAATTAATCGCGATCAAAGCTCAGTACTTAACTGAGACGCGGCAATTGTTGGCGGATGCCGATCGCGCCCGCGTTGGTCGATATGCACCGTTAACACTGGGATTCGCACAACGTTTGTTAGCGAATGCGGAGCGTGAACTCAGCGAGAATCGTTACGACACGGATCTGCCGCGTAGCCTCGCGCGTCAGGCCAACTATCAAGCGAAGCACGCTATCTATCTTTCAGAGGTTGTTCGTACCGTACGTGATAAAGATCTGACGGTTGAAGAGTTGGTATTGCAATGGGAAGAACCACTGACTCAGATCGCAGGCGCAGCTGACCTTGTGCCCGCAATGTCAGCCGGATATGACGATATCCAAGCTGAATTGATTACTTACATAGAAAATTTGCGTAATCAGAAGCAGAGCCTTGAGCAAGATGTTGATGCCAACATTCTGCGATTAGCTGATATGGAAGAAGAAATTCGTACGCTAGACGAACGTCTGGGTGGCGCCACCGAAGAGCGCACAGCACTTGTGCAGCGTCTGGAAGCTCAGGCGTTGGTCAAAGCCCAGTTTGAGCAAGTTGAGAGAATGTTTGGCCGCAATGAGGCCCGCGTTTTTCGCGAGGGCGACAATGTCATATTACGTTTGGTCGGCCTGTCATTCACCAGTGGCAATTCCGAAATCAAACAAGAGGATTTCGACTTGCTGGCAAAAGTTGAGAAAGCAATCGACGTTTTCCCGCGCAGCGAACTTATCATCGAAGGCCACACTGATTCCTTTGGCGGAGACACGTCGAATCAGCGCTTGTCGCAGGAACGAGCAGAGTCAGTTCAGCAGTACATGATCAATGCAATGCGCATTGCGAGCTATCGCTTGATCGCGACCGGATTTGGCGAAACGAATCCCGTTGCTAACAACGAAACGGAATCGGGACGATCAAGGAATCGACGCATAGATATCGTCATCAAACCCAAGCTGGACCCTATCTAACGAAAACATCTCAGCTGCGCGACTGGGGTCAGAGTCTAGACCCTGGGCATCGCGATTCACTCACCGGTACAGGAACGCCACCAGTCGCAAATCACTTGCGCGGTCACTTCGTTGATCAGGTAACCGTATTCCGCATGTACATTTAACGAACCGTGCATGTGGTAGTAATTGTACGATTCAAGATCGGTTATATCCGCGAGCAAGCCCTGCTCTATCATTCCTGAAAAGTCGCTTTTAAGTTGCATGTCGATAGCCGTAAATTCACCGACTGCAGCAATGTTAGTCCACTGCCGAATATTGCCCGGATAGCGTTCAGCGCTCTCTGCATGCGCGCCCATCAGATGACGTTGAACAATGCCCTGACCAAGCGGACTTCCGCTTGTCAGAAAATCGACCTTTATGTCGCTCTTCTGGACGCGCGATAGTTGCCACAATGATTCGTAAGCAATCACCGAACCCATACTATGCCCAAGGACCAACACCGGACGCTCGGCCGCATTCGCATCATCCAACACTTGTTTTACTTTTTGTCGAGCGTCTTCCGCAACACCCTTGTTATTGCGCAAATACTTATTAAAATCCCGCAGGTGAATTTCCAATTCCTCGGTCGCGAAATGTGGAATCAAAAATGGCAAGAAATCGGCCGTGCGAAAAAGCCACCGCGTCAGTCGCCTTTTCAATGACGTAACGGTCGCCACATCCTTTTCGCTTGGTCCGTTTTTTCGCAATACGCGTTCGATGTCGTCGATATCGAGATTGATATCACGATGCTCACCGTAGAAGTCGTAGGTCCAGCTCACCAAGTGAAAAGCATCACCCACAGAAATCTCTGTTGCCACCCGCGCATCGATTTTCTCTATTCCTGCACGTAGACACCGCAACAACTGTTTGCGATGCGCTGCTTCCTCGGGCTTCGGTTTCAATCCCGGTATATAGACAATAAGCGGATCTGCTGTCATCAAGATTCGCGCACGGCGTTTGCCAGTAAGTCTCGGATTTCTGAAATAGTTGTGGCCACCACGTCGGGTTCAGGCAGGTCCTCGGACCATTCAGCATCAGTGCGGTTGAGCCATGCTGTGCGTAGGCCGGCTCGCCTGCCTCCATCCACATCCGCTACCGGATGATCGCCGACGTGCAGTATTTCATGCGCTGGTACACCGCATTTTCTTACGGCAATATCAAAAATCTTCTTGGCGGGCTTTGCGACGCCTACTGCGCTAGCTGCAACCACGTCATGGAACAAATGCCGGATGCCGATCCTTTCGAGATTAGCGTTGCCATTGGTCACGGCAACAAGCGTGTATTTTTCGTATAGTTCCTCAAGCGCTGGCAAGACATCTGGATATAGCTCAACCTCGTTGCGCGCGGCATCGAAGATCGCAAATGCTGGTTCCACCAAGCTATTGCCGTAATCCGCCTCTTTTGCCAACATTTCGAGCGCTTTCTTGCGCAAGAAAGTCAAATCGTGACTTTTGTCCTTCCAATATTTTTCGATGACCACCTCACGTAATACGACGACATCTTCCGGAGAAAACACTTCCGGGATGCGCGGGTAGTTTTCCCCTAGCCATGTCCAAAGTTGCGACTCAGCGCGACGAATGACGGAATCAATTTCCCAGAGGGTATTGTCAAGATCTAGCGTAATGGCGCGTATTCGATGCAAAGCGGATTCCAGTTGAATATTCGGGAGCATTGTCGTCTCATAGACTACTTGAGGAAAACTCTTATTCAAGAGATTTAATTGATGAAGTACTTACACACGATGGTTCGCGTTACCGATTTGGATCAGTCGCTCGAGTTTTACTGCAAGCAACTTGGGCTCATCGAGTTAAACCGGAAGGAAAACACGCAAGGGCGATTCACGCTGGTATTTCTTGCGGCGCCCGGCGACGAAGACGCCCAGGTAGAGCTGACCTATAACTGGGATCCGGGCGAATATCGCGAAGGTCGCAATTTCGGTCACCTTGCGTATGCAGTGGATGACATCTATGAATTGTGTCAAAAACTCATCGATAGCGGCGTCACGATCAATCGCCCACCCAGAGATGGGTACATGGCATTCGTGCGATCACCCGATAATATTTCGATCGAGTTATTGCAGCGAGGCGATGCCTTGCCAATACAAGAACCATGGTTGTCAATGGAGAACGACGGGCACTGGTGAAACTTTTGGCGTCAGCGCTAAACGGGCGATAGCGGCGGCAGTCCCTCAACCGCTTTCTCTACAGCATCATCCGCAAGCACAGAAAACGAACGCAACGATTTCGCAAGTGCGTTGCCGTCCCATCCGCGCTCGCCGGGCCCGTAACTCGCGCTACAAAGCGTCTGCAGCTGAGTCGACAAAGGAATCGAGACACGTCCGGCAAGATCACCAATGCTCCGGACCGATTCATCAGGCCACTGCAACTTCGCCCAAGCAAGCATGTTGGAACGAACAACATTTCCGTCACCGTCTAGAGCGCCTTTTCTGGCGGCCTTCAAAAACTTCGCTTGCTGTTTATGAATGGGCGGCGCTTCCGGTGCCTTAGGCATGTTATTCGTCGGACGTCGCGAACCCCACCAGGCAATCAGGGTCATGATCCATATACCTGCAATTCCCATGCTGACGTAGCGCCAAAAATCGTTGTATATGACGTCAGCCGGCGGCGCACTATTGAGTTCGCCGTCTTGCGCGGGCGTCTCCGGAGCAGACTCCTGAACGACAACGGCGGTCGGCGACGGCAGGATCGCGAGCACTGAACTCGGCAGGCTTGCGACTTTCCACGCACCTTCCTCAATGCTCCACCAAGGGAGTTCCACTGCTGCCAGTTCTACCTCTCCGGCAATAACACCGATCATTGCATATTGATCTCGGCGGACTGCACGAATACCTGATGCTTCCGCAGTATCGCGAAATTCTGGCTTGTCCGGATACAACTTAATCGCGTCCGACACGGCCGGCTCTATGATCGGAATCTGCGTCGACAACTGTCCAAGCGCGGTCACTGTAATGTGTCGCGTGATGGGCTCACCCACCGGCAAGCTTCCAGGTTCGCGCGACCAGTCTTCCGATATTTCGACTGATTTAGCGGGAAACCATACTGCATCGGGAAATTCATCTGGCGGTGGCGGTATCGGATTTACGACGACGTCTATCGAATCTGACTCATATATCTTTCGCCCCGTAATGCGTCCATCACGCAAAACTCGAGCCTCGAATCTCGCCGGCTCGATCGAAATGGTGCCACTCTGTTGTGGAAACAGTGCATAGATACGTTCAACAACGTTGTAGGCTTTGCCGCCGAGAATTGATTCGTACGTACGCTCTTCGCCAGCCGACTCAATCAAAACTTCGACACCGCCCATGCTGGGCTCACTAAGGCGTGGCTGCCGCGTCGCAACTGCGCGATATACTTTAACGGTGTACAACACCTGCGACTGTACGTAACTGCTGTCGTAGTCGACCTCGGTGGTGACAAATACATCTGCCTCGCCCGGCAATGTCGTGGACGGTGGCGTGACGCGAATAGGCACGGGTTCGCTCTGTTCTGAACCGATACGCACCGGCGGAATAGTCAGTTCGCCTTCGCGCTTAGCCATCAACACATAAGTCCAGGTTCGCGAGCGACTGATCTGTCCGTTGACGATCGTTGTGTTGCTCAACTGGCTACGCGTGCCGACAAAAAAATCTTCATCAAGCGCGTCAGCATTCGGCGCTATATCGATTGCTGTGTCGACAGTAATTTTCAACG
>JABIUH010000173.1 GCA_018701055.1 Woeseia sp.
AATGAACAGTTTGATTTTTTGGCACGGTCCGACGTTAGTAGGCGCTCACATTCCTATTGGTCAATTCTGCCGGCGATCCGGCAATTTTCGTCGGTGAAGGTCTCGTCGTGCGGTGTGAACTAGCTGGGTTTCAATCGTGGAGCGTGGATTTTGTCAAAAACGACTCCAAACGTCAGATAAACCGTTTGAAAAAATTACGCCATCCGGAAACGGACATATTCGGGAGTGTATTAAGCCCAAGCACGCGTCGGGCAACTATAGATAGAAGCAACGCCTGCACGACGACCGAGATTGCACTGATCGCCGCTACTCCGATCGCGCCGTACGGACCGACGACCCAGGCGTAGCCTGCAAGTGTCAGAGCCGACGCCACGACGAGTATCCGCAATACAATATCCTGATGATGTGTCATGGACAGCAACATCATCGGCGATCCAAGAAATGCCGAAATTGAGCGGCCCAGGGCGAGGACGACGAGTACGCCAACGGCACCTGCGTATTCGGGAGTGAATAAAATGATTAGGACCGAATCTCCAAAGAAATAGAGTATCGCGGCGAGTACGAGTCCCGGTAGTGCCGCTACGGCGGCAGCTGATCTCAGTATTGATTCCAGAGCGCTTGACCTGCCTTCGGCGTGAAGGGTTACCACGGTAGGTCCGATGGCCGAGCTGACGACTTGCCAGGCCGCAAGCACAAGTAACGCCACCGTATTGCCTGCACCGTAGAGTGCGGCTTCTTCCAGCGGCCGGGCGAACCCCAGGACCCAGATCGCTGCACTATTTAATATCCAGGTATTGATTCGTACCAGGAGAAATGTAGGTGCTTCCGCAAGCACCTTTTTCGCAGGAATCGATTCCCCATGCCTGCCAAGCTGTTTGATCTTGGGAGAAATTAAAATGATGCCCATCAATAGAGCAATAAAAGCGGCAGCTGTCGCCATTTGTAAAATCTGTACCAGCGTCAGCATCTGTTTCAGAGCGAGCGGAACCAGTAATATGATAAAGAGCAATAGCCGTTGCAGCAGTTGCTGATCCAGTAGTGCAGCAGATGGCAAATCGTGAAAACCTCGCAATATTTCACTGCAGTAATTTACACCGGCAAAGATGACAACCATGGCTGCGATCCAGGTCAGTCCAGTGAGCAAGTAGTCGCCATCGTCAAGTTGGGAGAGCAGCCATTTACCGGGTTCGTTAGTCAGCAACAGGGCGGCGATAATACTTGCGATGAGCAGCGCCATTATGCCGATTGAAATTGTTTTGCGCGCCGCGAGATGATTGTTGTGTGTCAGCGATCGGGCGATGACCTTATTCATCGTTGTCGCCAGTCCAGCCTGCACAAGGCTCGACCCCAACATGATCAGACTCATGGCCAGAAAATACCCACCGACGTCCGCGGTTGACAGCAGACGCGCGAAGACCATTGTAAGAATCAGGCCAAGTGGATACGTAATCAGTTTGCCAAGAAAAGCGAACCCGCCACCGCGAATGAGTCCGCGAATAATCACACTTTCCCTGACGGACGATTTTTCGTTATTGGATACTGTCAAGTTCCGGCAGCTTCTCAATTCTTAAAGTTTGGCCAGCCGTCGGCTGGTGTATCTGCTGTACGATTCCATCCGGCCAAGTTACCTCAAGCATCTCAGGTTCAGTTTCGTTCCCGATGGAAAAGTACAATCGATAATGGCCCTGAGAATAGTGAGAACTGTCAGATTGCCCGACTTGCTGGGCCTCCCGGCCCTGGTTCGTGATCAAGGTTACCGTGGAACCAATGGCATCACGATTGCCTGGTGATCCATGCAACTCGACCTGAATCCAATTCACACTATCGTCGGAATCATTTCTCAGGAAGTCGGCAGTGAATGGCATGGTGTTCGAAAACGCTTTTTGTATCACTTGAGGGAAGTATCTCTGCATGACCAGAAAGTCACGATCGCCATCGTTGTCGTAGTCAAACCAAAGGACCCGCGGATCGATCAGCGCCCAATAGGGCGATGGCATTCTCAACAAGCCCGTATCTTCGAATTGGCCGCTCGCTGTTTGTCGGAACAGGCCTGAGGGCCACGAATACAGATCTGTTTGACCGTCATTGTCATAGTCAACCCAGGCGACGGTTCGAACCCGGGAGGGCAGACCAATGGCGGCAGGGTCTTCAGCATGCAGTCTTCCCGCATCATTGATCAACAGTTTGCTCCCCAGAGAGGCAGCAACATAGACATCAAGGTCACCATCTGCATCGAAGTCCGCAACCGCAAGTTTGCGTGGCTGAATGGTAGTCGAACCAGGGATAAGCACCTCGGGCACAAACCCGGAGTTCGTCTGTCGATAAAGGGCGATCTCATTTTCGCTGGCCCAAAGCAAGTCGGCATCGCTGTCCAGATCCACGTCCAACCAAAGAAATGTGCCACCAACTTTGAAGTCCAGGCCATACGCAGCCGCTTCTTCGCGGAAATCACCTGCTACTGTCTGTACGTAGAGCATGTTCGGGGCTTCATCGCGGTTGGTGCGTAGCGCCGTTGGCACATACTCCCAAAATCCGCCAACCTGTCGCCCGCATGCAATGTAGAGATCCAGCCTGTCGTCATTATTCACATCCGTCCATGCGACTTGTCGCGCAGGGCAATTCCTTTTTTCGAATCCCAGTTCTGAAAAATGCTCGTCAAACTGTCCACCGGAGGCGCTAACAAAGAACTGGTCCCCCATTTCACCCGGCAGGCCTGCCAGTGTGCCAAAAAGCGCGCCTCGTGACATATAGGCGTCGGTGACTGAGTCGTGGTTGATATCTGCCCAGGCGATGCCGTGGCGATCCTTGAGGTAGAGCTCGAATTCATGACTCTGAGGTTCTATTCCGTATGCTCCGACACGAACCTCGCGTAAGGGAAAATCATCATCAAGTGAAACAGAGAGCGGTGCTGACTTCGTTACGGCGACGCTGAAACGGCCGTCAGCATCCGTGGTAAAACCGATAATCGAACTAAATTCGTCGTCCGGCGCTCTCGTTATCGATGTTTCTATGCCATCTTCGTCTACAATTTCTGGCCGGCCTGGAATCTGAATTGATCCGGAAACAGATTGGGCATTCGGAACCGGGATATATCGGAAATGTAGTGTGCTTTGTACAAAGTAGATATACAGGCCAGGTCCGGAGAATTCGGGCGCGTGACCAACGTCCTCCAGGCCGGGTAGCTCGCGGTCCTGGTCAAATCCATGCGTCGTGAGCGCGTCGTTATAGCCACCGTTACCGTTCGCAATAAGCAGGCTCTGCCTTGAGCTGTGATTGGTTGTGAACAAGTCAAGGTGGCCATCACGATTAAGGTCGACTGCACCAACATCGTAGTAGTCGAGTGAGTTTATATCGAGTTCCTGGGAAACAAACGGCAGTTCAGCAATTACCCGGCGCGGATACATTTGCCAGGCAATAGTGCCAACTATCACGACAATGACACTAAATACTACGCCGACAATTACCAGTCTTCGCAGTAGTTTTATCGCACGATTCACTTCCACCTGCCGAGATCTACGTCAAATAGCTTCTCAAGCCTGATGATATCGTCGCGAAATGCGGCAACGAGACTGGCACGGGTCGCGTCGCTTATCGATTCACGTTTCACAGGTGCGGCATTAATACGATTGAGCAGTTTGTGCGCTCCCATCGCGCGGAGCAGCAGCAGCACTTTGCTGAGTCCATGTTCAATTAGCCATTGAGATACTCGGATCGCCAATTTGTGCAGCTTGTTTGAGCGCATCTTTGCCGATTCATTCGTGTGGAATTTCGATGGATCCAAATCGATCGGTGCCTCGAGGCCAAGGAACTCGAAGATTCTACCCAGTTCCCTTTTTGGTTCGGCAATCAGGTCCTCGAAAATGATGAAGAGTATCTGGTCTTTGTCAAATTGCTCCAGGTATCGCTCGAGATGCTCGCCGTACATCCCCGTCCTGACGTAGACGTCTTCCTTCTCAAGAGCATCCTCAAAACTCATGTTGTCGATGATTGAATTGCCGCGATGTAGTTTATAAAAAGAGAACGCCCGATCGACCGGGTTCCGCAGGCACACAATGAGTTTGATATCCGCGTACTGCGCCTTGATTGCAGCGGCAGCGTGTTCGTCGCTCAGGTAGACGGGTGAAATTTCCCCTCGTAACTGACCGGGTTTGGCATGAGAAAACCGTTTCAGATACCAGGAAATGTCCTGATCAAAGTTTGCGTTCAAATTGCCTTTTAGTCGGCCGACTGGCATTTCCATCCGGTTGAAATAGCGAACTTCTTTCGGCTCAGATATGCAGATTTCGGGATGCGCTCGCAGCACATTTGCGACCCAACTGGTTCCACAGCGCGGCGCGCCAATTCCGATAAAGTCGATGGTGTCTGGCACTATTAGAATCTCCTTGGTTTGTTCTGGTATTGGGCATTGCGCATGGTATTAATTCGTATTGTTCCGGGATCGTCGTTGCCGGCCGCGATCGTCCAGTTGGAAGATGTGATTCTAGTCTAATTGGACATCTTTAAATTGTGAAGCAGTTGACCTGAATCGTGTGACAGTGGTCGTAAGGCCGATCTGTGCATAGCCGCTTGAAGTTGATGTGAATTTGAGAATATCTCTGGGTATTTCAAGTGATCTTCCCCCGCGACTTCGGACACAGGGTTAAGCAGCCTGGTCAAACTGCACCAGTATCCTACTACCCGATAGCAGAATGTTTTCTCTGTCGATTGTAATACGTTTCGATATATTCAAAAATGCCTGACGCTGCCTGACGCCGCCTGACGCCGCGTATCTTTCACGGTGAACAAGTTCGATTTTCAGTGTATGTAAAAAGCGCCCCATCGCGGCATTGTCATAACAGTTTGCGCTGCGGCCCATGTTGCAGCGCAAACCATTGTTACTGATCAATCGTTGATATCGCTTTGAGCAATGCTGCTGCCACGGTCAGAGTGAATGATCGTTCCCCTCGGAAAGTGGCGACGGAACAATGCCATCGTCAAGGCATCACAAACCAGTTGTTGCACCATGCGCCGATTCATCTACCAGCCCACGATGGCTCGTGAATATAGGTTCATCACTACCGCGAGATACAACCAGCCCTCGTCGGTCCTGAC
This sequence comes from Woeseia sp., assembly GCA_018701055.1. Classification (GTDB taxonomy): domain Bacteria; phylum Pseudomonadota; class Gammaproteobacteria; order Steroidobacterales; family Woeseiaceae; genus SZUA-117. Next base: position 5,092 of record JABIUH010000173.1, read on the forward strand.
ATAAATGATGTCTCTGAGCCACTTCTCGTTCGGCACCTCAGTGGTGAAGTCCTGCTCGATCAGCTCGGGTGCCACTGGCTTCGAGTGATTCGAGTCGGTCGTCACCTTGAACTTCTTCGCTTGGATCGCTCTCAGGCCCAGTAGCCGCATTCTTCGGGCAACGCGGTTCTCGCTGCAGGCAATACACTCATCGTGCAGGTTATCCGTGATCCGGGGCGCTCCATAGCGTTGCTTGTGACGGGTAAAGCGCTCGCGTATGCGATTATCCAGTTCCTTGTTCGAGCGCACTTGCGGGCTCGGCCCGCGCCCTTTCCAGTGGTGGAATTTGCTCCTGGATACGCCCAGAACTTTACACATGAGATTGATCGGCCAGGCCTTCTGATGCGGATCGAAGTCATCAGGATGTCGTTGCGGGTCGACCTCAGCACGAACGTACTTGTCAAGATACGAAAACTTGGTGTTGGAAAGCGGTCCAAAGCACTCATGAATATTGATCAGGCCGGTCAATTGCTTGCGGGAACGGTCGCAAGTGCTATTTCAGTCCTGCGCGCTGATCTGTCGAATGGAAATTTTACTCTGATCCAGAGCCTTTACCAAAGCCTCCGGGATGGCGGCAGTCTCCCGGTCGCGGGCGAGGATGGGCATGCAACAGTCGATGTTCTCGATCAGACTTGGGCTACGCCCAGTGCAAAGCAGACTGATAGAGCATTATGTAAGATCGCAAGTGTATGATGCCTGCTGGAAACCCTCCGGTATTGTGAGCAGATTCTCCTGTTTAACGATTAAAAGTGTGCCCCAGTTCCGCCGCCCGTTGTGATACTTGGCGCGCCAATTCGCGGTTGGAAGCTGTAGTATCTCAGGTGTCCGCGAATGACCGGAATCAGGACGGCAGGAGCGGTAAAACATGATCGCCCGGAGCGTAAGAGAAGAATGACAACAACATACGACGCCGCTAATGACGACGGACCAGGAACCGGTTCCATCGCCGTTATCGTTCTAAACTACAACAAGAAACCTGATCTTCTTGAGGCGCTTGAAAGCATTTATGCGTCTGACTATCCGGATTTCACAGTGGTCGTCGTTGACAACGACTCATCGGATGGATCTGCTGACGCTGTTGCAGAACAGTTTCCGCAGGCGAGCCTGATCAGGAATCCGGAAAACAGCGGTGTCTCCAAAGGACGCAATACCGGTTGGCGCTACGCGGATGAAAACTACAGTTTCGAATATGTGATTTTCGTTGACGATGATGCCGTGCTCACCAGGGACTGCCTTTCGAAACTCGTCGATGCCTACCGGCAGTTTCCGGAGGCGGGTGTGTTGGCAGGCAAAGCCTTCACGAACTTTGAAACCAATCAGCTAATGAGCGTCGGCATAAGGGCAAACTTTTACACGGGCCTGATCTTCGACATGGGCGTTGGTGAGTATGACAACGGTCAGTATAATGAACCACGAGAAATCGATGCGGCCGGTGGGTTTGCATTCATGGTTCGCGCCAACTTGTTTCGACAGCTAAACGCATTCGACGAGCGATTCAGTCCTTACGGTTGGGAAGACGTTGATTTCAGTCTTCGTGCACGTGAAAAGGGCTATACTGTTCGTTATGTTCCCGAAGCCAGACTATGTCACAAGGGAACGAAGGCGGGACGCAAG
>JABIUH010000499.1 GCA_018701055.1 Woeseia sp.
CGTTCCCGCGGTACTACGCGTCATAAACAGTTCAAGAATCGCCTTTCTGCCGTGTGACTCTCGGCTTCCGTGAGTGTAAAGAGCATCGTCAGTAAACAAATCCGCTAATTGAGGGGTTTCATCGTGATCCAGAAAAAAACAGAAATCGGCATTCAATGCTCGAATCGCGAGTTCAATTTCAAGCCGTTGTTGTTTGCTTATGTCAGTCGCCATTGTCCGATTTCCCTATCCTCAACTTCGATTTCGTTTTGCAAAGTGCCTAATCCTTCAATAGACACTTCTACCGGTCCTGGAACGTGCTGAAAGTTCGCGTGATGAATGGATTTGCGGCCCTTCGCCGGCTTAAACGCGGTACCGCAACTAACGATATCTCCCGACTCCAGGGTCACGTACTGACTAATGTAGCTAATGATCTCCGCAACCTTATAGTTGTAGTAGCGGGTGTTGTCTTCGGCAACGATCTCGCCGGCGACGCAGCACTTGACGGCGAGATTATCGGGATCAGCGATCTCATCTGCCGTGACGATCGTCGGTCCCATGCAACCAAAGGTATCCGTCCCCTTGTAGCGCGCGGCATAGGATAAATGTTGTTCCCGCCGAATTAAGGCGTCTGGATTATTCGGGTCTGCGTATAAAGCCCAATAATGAAATAAATCATCAGCGCGCATTCCGTTGCCAGTGATATCGTTAAAAATGGTGTACCCAAACACATGATCCATCGCGTCGTCTGCGTCAACGTCCCGCGTGTCCTTGCCAATAACAACGGCCAATTCAGGCTCAGGGTGGGCGCTCCCGTAATAGCTTCTAATTCGTATGGTGTCGTTGTGCCCGATAAGACATGAAGCCGGTTTGAGAAAAAAGGCAGGGTGGTCAGGTGCGCTAATCTTGCGTTCATTGCTCGCAGAATTATTCATTGCGACGCCGCAAATTTTTCCCGGACGACGAATCGGAGGTTGCCAACAAACGGCACTTTTATCGACGACGTCTCCGTTGGTCAGGGCGTCGGCCAGCGGTCGTTGTGCATTCGTACCCATCTTGACCAACTCGAGCAGCGATTCGATACCGTCAATCACGCGTAACTCGCCGGCATCAGTGAAAAGGCCTATGCGGTTTTTGTTTGCACTGCTGAAACTTGCAAGTTTCATGACTCTCCCTTTTTGGCTGTACAACGGCCTGGCCAGATCATACGCGCAATAGTGTCATCGGAATGAAACATCAAATGTTTCAAGGCTCCGCCAATGTGTAATAGAACTAAGGCAAGCAGAACCATGGATGAGTTCGAATGGATGAACCACGCGAATTCGCGTAACGCTTCCGATGCCGACAGTGGGGAGGGAATAGACAACCATCCAAATACGCTAATTGAATTTCCACCAGACCAGACGAGCAACGGACCCGACAACAACATCAAGCCTAAAACGAGCAACATTATGTAGTGCGCCAGCTTCGCGATTCGATGAATTCGCACGCTCTGTCCTTTGACGCGCGGATGGCCGGATCGAAGCCTCCAGATTGAACGCGCGAAAATAATCAACCATGCACTTGCCGCGAGAGAAACATGCAGGCCGCGCATCGCGTCAGATTCTTCGGGCGGGCCATTGAAGATGCTCTTTCCGAAATACCATAACGCGACAACAATGATTGCTGTTATCCAATGCAGCACAATGGAGGCCCAGCCGAATGTTGCGTCGCTGTCCAACAGTTGAATCTTGGTCGCAGGAGGTCCGCTGTTTTGTGGCATAGTTTTGGGAGAATGCAGTTGAGCTCGACCTTCATTTCAACATACGACCCAGCGATTTTCGACCGTTTGTTTCGCAGGCAATATTTTGCAGAATGTTGCGGCTCAGGCAGTTAGAATTGTCAGACGAAACTATAGGATAATTATTGCTTGTGATGAGATTTAACGCCAACCGCCCTGATATGAGGTTAGCCGTTAGTCCGGCACTGCTAACGTTCGGCCTGCTGTTACTTGGAGGCACCCTTTTTGCTCATGGTGTTGCTGGCGAGGATGCTGCGTTTCTGGAGAGAAATGCCGGGCGGGCGCTTGCTGTATTCACGTATCTCGGCGCCAAACACATGTTTACCGGATACGACCACTTGTTGTATCTCGTGGGCGTCATCTTTTTTCTTTATCGACCAAAAGACATCGCCGTCTATGTGACCTTGTTCGCGGTCGGGCATAGCCTAACCTTACTCGGCGGCGTACTTGGCGGAATCCACGTCAATGTCTATCTCATCGACGCGTTGATCGGGCTGTCTGTCGTTTATAAAGCTTTCGAGAATTTGGATGGATTCAAAACTGTATTTGGGGTTCAGCCGAATGCAAAAATTGCGGTGTTTTCGTTTGGCTTGGCGCACGGATTCGGTTTGGCGACAAAGTTGCAGGAATTTCAATTGTCGGAATCGGGATTGGTTGCCAATATATTGTCGTTCAATGTGGGCGTTGAGATCGGGCAATTGATGGCGCTGGCCGTGCTCCTGGTGCTGATCAACGCATGGAGGGCGACGAGTAGTTTCGCGCGGCATGCCAATGCGTTCAATGTACTGCTGATGTTTGCAGGATTCACCTTGGCGGCATACCAGCTGGCGAGTTATTTCTACGCCAGTTAACGCAATACACCCTTTAGGAATTGAAAGTTAGACTTCTTCAGGTTTTCTTGAACGATGCAATTGAATACGAGACGGATCAGATTGTCCTAAAAATACTTCTGACGAAATCACGTTAAATAACGCCCAGTGTACTCCCCAATAATAACTTATCGAATTTAAACTCGAACGCTGACGGTTGAGCGCGATTCGAAATGACTCCGTCGATAAATTTCGCCCGTCGTTGGGCCTGCGGGCAGAGCAATACAGTTGGGATGTCACATTCATTCGGGCCGCAAATTCAGGCTCAGGTTTTCATTCCGACGATGTTCGAGCGGCGGGAATTTCGCCTGCGTATCAAATACGAGTTCTGACCGCCCCCGTTGCTATTGATACGCCCGCATGATCTCGTCGAGACTTTCATAGTAACCGCGAACTTCCAATATAACCTTGACGGGATTTTCTTCGATATTCATCCAGTACCAACCGTGATTTCCGTCGAAGGGCGCCACTATCGATCCTGACGCAGCAGCGTCTTCACTTTCCGCATAACGTACCCAATAGTCCATGGGGTATTGGTCGGTGTGATGTGGATCGGCATGAAAGTCGGTATAGACAGTGTCGCCTTCGACCAGTTTCCATGAATAAACCAGCGCGTCGCCCTGCTTCATATTCGCTTTGACTTCGACGTGTTCGAATTCGTCGAGCGGAACCTCGATAGTGTCCGTGCGAAACGGGGATGAATGGGAACGTGAAAACGGATCACTCATAACCTCTGGATCAAAGAAGTCAAAATCGTCCTCAGCAGGCGCCGAAGGAAATGCGCCGGCGATCAATTTCGGCGCGTCCTCGCTGCTTGAAACAGCACCGGCCGGGACTGGGTCAGGAGCGGTTTGCTCAAGGTCGGTAAGGCCAAGTTTGGTGCCTAGTCCCGTTGGATCCACGCCATATTCGGCAGGCATGATAAACAACACGGTGGCAAGGACAGCACCGAGGAGCGTAAAAAATGCGCTCTTGAACAGGCTGTTGCTCGAGGGTCCGGGTGCAATTTGTCGATTGTCTGAATCGGTCATGAGGATTGCCTGGTCGCTATGTTAGACGAATCAACACAGTAGCCCAGAGAGGCGGCAGGAGACAAGTCGTAACATCTGCTACCAATTCGCCGAAATAGAATGTGACTTTGATCGGTCAAAGTTAAGTAATGTCAAGCAGTTGGAACACAAACTCAATCCGTGACACGATACGGTGCCGGAATACCTCCGGCGGTGCATTATGCGTGTGCACTATGTTCTGTTTGAGCTATATGAATCAATTCTTTGCAAAACTCGTTCTCGTTCTTATCGCGCCGCCGATGTTGGTATCGGTTTCGTTTGGGCAAAGTATTGAGACGAGCTCCAAGAGCATCGAAATTGTCCGATTAACGGTCGCGCCTGACATTGACGGGGTCATCGGTGAGTCTGAATGGGCGGATGCCACGACGGTCGTTGATTTGCACGAAGTAGAACCGGTCGAATTTTCTGTACCGTCGGAAAGAACCGTTTGGTATATCGCCTATGATGAAAAGGCGCTGTACGTTGCCGCATATGCCTATGACAGCGACCCGGATGCCATAGTCGCGCAAACTCTTCGTGAAGGGGGCAACCTTGGCTCTGATGACACGCTCGGCATCATTGTCGATGCTTTTAACAACAAACGCAGTGGCTACAAATTCACACTGAATGCGAATGGCGTCCGCGAAGATGCAATTTACGCGACGGCGACACGTCCTTCCAAAGATTGGGACGGAATTTGGCGCGGCGCAGCCAAACGAGTCGACGACGGCTGGACCATGGAAATGGCCATTCCGTTTAACACCCTAACCTTCGATCCGAGCAATGAAGCCTGGGGCATCAATTTTCAGCGGCGTATTGCACGACGCGCCGAAAAAATTGCGTGGCAATCGCGAAACGGCAAGATTAACCCGACGGTCTCCGGTGAGGCGGTCGGTTTCAAAAACATCAGTCAGGGCATCGGACTAGATGTAATTCCCTCTGCCAGTGCTGTCTATCAGAAAGATCGGGAACTTGGAACCAGCGACTCGGAACTGAACCCCTCTGTCGATATCAGCTACAAACTAACGCCATCAATCAACGCGCTGCTAACGTTCAACACAGATTTCGCCGCAACGGAAGTTGATGGCCGCCAACTGGGTTTACAACGCTTTAGTTTATTTTTTCCTGAGAAGCGCAGCTTCTTTCTAACCGACTTCGATATCTTTCAGTTTGGCGGCGTGCCATTAGGCGGTCACGGCGGTGGCGGACAAAATCGAACGACGGGGACTCGCTCGGGTACCAATGGACTCGCTTTTTTCTCACGCAGAATCGGACTAACGAGTGACAGCGCCCAGGTCGATATTCTTGCTGGAACAAAAATTAGCGGTAGGGTGGGCGACGTCGATTTTGGAACGCTTTATATTCTCCAGGATGAGTATGTAAACGACGACGCTGAGCAAATTGATCAGTCTGATCTACTGGTAACCCGAATTTCATCGGGCGTACTCGAGGAGTCGTCGGTCGGCGCCATATTCACGCACGGTGATCCTGGATCGAATAGCGACAGTAGTTTGTATGGTGCCGATTTCCTCTATCGAAATACGCGTTTCGGAACCAATAGATCGGTTGAAGGAAATTTTTGGATACAAAAATCTGATAACGAAGGCGTCGATAGCGACGACCTTGCGTGGAGTGCAGTCCTTGGTTTTCCATCTCGCGCAGGCTTTGAAGGTGGACTACAGATTCACGAGGTTGAAGAGAACTTTGACCCAGCTTTGGGTTTCGCGAATCGCACCGGCGTGCGTCTTTACGGTGGTGAGTTTGGTCACAAAGTTATTCGTTCCGGTAGCCCATTCATCCAAGAGGTCAGTCATGGTTTGGAATTCACCCGTTGGGAATTTTTGGATACTGGCCGTATTCAATCGCAGGAAATCAAAGCAGACTTTTTCAGCAGCCGTTCGCGGGCTGGAGATTTTGCTCGCATCGACATTAGTTATGAAACAGAAGGCCTGCTGGACGGAGAGCAGCCGCTGGATAGTTTAGGAATCAACATTCCTGCGGGTGAGTATTCGTTTCGAAGAATTGGGACGTTTATACGTACGGCCCAACATCGCAAGTGGGATTTTCAACTGCGTATTGAAGACGGTGGTTTTTTCAATGGTGACCGCTTTGAGGTTCGACCGGAATTCGGCTGGACGCCGAACGAACATTTTCGCGTCTCTTTTCGTTACTCCTTTAACAAGTTTGATTTTCCTGGAGTTTCGGCAATTTCACGGCAGATGACTCTCGAAAACGAAATATCTTTTAATTCAAAATTGTCTCTC
>JABIUH010000290.1 GCA_018701055.1 Woeseia sp.
AAACATTAGGAGAGCACTGGCAATGAACGAACGTGACGATGTCGCCATTGACGATGCACTGGTCAACAAGGCGCAACAACTGTTTGATGAAAGCGTCAATGGATTGGACGGAGCAACTCGTTCTCGTCTGAATCGTGGCCGCCAAGCTGCCTTGTCCGAGGTTTCAGGTGGCGCACGTTGCTTCAATCAATGGATACCGGCTGGTGGTGTTGCTGCGGCGGCGATCGTTTTGATGGTCGTTTGGAATGGCAACCAACAACTTGATATTCCGCAAGCACCTGAAGTCGCAACCGACATGGAAATTCTGCTGAATGAAGACAGCCTCGAGATGATCGAGGATCTGGAGTTCTACAGCTGGATTGATCTGGATGCTGAAATTGGTGGTGATCTGGAGCCGGTCAGTAATGTCGGCTAGCGCAACGCATACCGAACGGGTATTGAGGATTGCGTTGCTGTGCGGCTTGTTTGGCTGCGCTGGCGTGGCGCTGGCGGATGAAGAGGAAATTCCAGACCTTGAGTTTCTGGAGTACTTGGGAAGTTGGGACGAATCGGACGAGGATTGGGTATTGCTCGCCGAAAACGATGCTGAAGAAGCATTAGATGATGAAAGCAAACCTGCACCGCAGGGAGACAAGGTAGCGGAGTTGGACCATGGAAATTAAAATCTTAAAGTCTTTGTTGGTGACAATGGTTTTGCTTGCGAGCAATGCCAATGCTCAGGATGAGAATGTCTCGTGGAACGGACTGGATGAACAGCAGCGGACGGTATTAGCGCCGTATGTCGACAGCTGGGATTCACTGCCCGTAGAACGACGTGCTCGATTAGCCGCTGGTGCGCGACGTTGGTCGGATATGAATAGGGATGAACGCAGTGCGGCAAAAGATCGTTTTTCAAGTTGGAGAAATCTGAGTGATGAGCAACGCACCAACATTCGCAGCCGGTATCAGCAATTTCAGGGGCTGACCCCACGAGAACGCTCACGTATTCGTGACAACTTTAAACGATATCGCGATTTGCCTGCCGACCGACGGCAACAGTTGCGTGATCGGTTCCGAAACATGTCGCCTGATCAGCGCCAAAAGATCAGAGATCGATTGCGTGATCGTCAACGAGCAGTGCGGCCAAGAACAAGTGATAGGCCTAACTAAAGTTCAGTAACTCCATAAAATGAAGCGTCTCCGCGACCGCTAGCGTTGCGATCCAATCGATGTGTGGAGAACCTGGATTGCTTCATCGCTTCGTTCCTCGCAATGACGGAGCATGAAAACTTTATTACAGCACACAGATTGAGCCTCTTGGCGCCTCAACCCGTTTCGAAAATCCGGGGCTAAGTCCCCCTAACTGGCCAGACCTTGCAATTATTGTAGTGTGCGGCACACTTGGTTGCAGCATAAACCAGGAACGATGTAATGCTATACGGCACCGCCTCAGACATATCCCAGCAGATCCTTAGAACGGACGTGGCGGGTATGCCGCTGGAGTGGATCGACTATCGCGAGGCCGCGCGTCTTTACCACAGTGAGCAAGTCGCGTATTCCTGCGGCACCCGACTCTATACCGTATTTGGTGGTTATAGTGCGGCGAGCGGTCGTCGTAGTCGAATCGATGTCAATTCTATTATCGCAACCGAGGGTACAAGTCAGGGACTGACTTTCGTTCGGGATAAATATATTCCCCCTTTAAACAACCGCACACTATTTAAACGAGATGCCAATCTCTGTCTTTACTGTGCACTACGATTTCCAACTCGCGATCTGACGCGGGATCACATCACGCCATTGTCACAGGGCGGCAAAGATGTTTGGAGCAACGTTGCGGCAGCTTGTCGACGTTGCAACAATTACAAAGGCGGGCGAACACCCGAGCAGGCGTCAATGCAACTGATCGCGGTACCGATTATACCGACCTACGCCGAGTACATCTATTTAAAAGGCAGGCGTGTACTTGCCGATCAAATGCAATACCTGTTGACGCACATTCCTCGGTCCAGCCCTTTGCATGCGCGTTTGACGGATCATCTATCCGACAATGATTCGATCTTTGACGAAATCTAGCGGCGAAAACAAAGGATCGAATGCAATATCTAATTGATGCGAGCGTCTACGTTTACCGAGCCTACTATTCGATGCCGGACGACATGGTTGATGGCCAGGGCAATCCTGTTAATGCACTGTATGGATTCGCACGGTTTCTCGGCGATTTTATGGAGCAAGTTCGCCCACAACATATTGCGGTGTTATTTGATGAGAGTTTGGTTGGCTCTTACCGAACAGAAATATATCCGGAGTACAAAGCAAATCGGGATCCCGCACCACCTGAATTAAAACGGCAATTTGCGCACTGCAGACGAGTGGCTGGTGCGTTGGGGTTGCTTGAGTACGCGCAACCAGGATATGAGGCGGATGATCTGATTGGCACGCTGGTCATGGAGGGGCGCGAGAAGGGCATTCCTTCCACCGTCGTAACGCGCGACAAAGATCTGGCGCAGTTGATTTCGAAGGACGATATATTTTGGGACTTCGCCGGCAAGGGTAAAGTTGCCTACAATCAGATTCCGGATTACTTCGGTGTGTGGCCGGAACAGGTAGCCGATTTTCTGGCGCTTGCCGGAGATGCTGTCGACAACATTAAGGGTGTTCCGGGTGTAGGCAAGAAAACGGCCATCGCACTTCTGCAGCACTTCGGCTCGATTGAAAAATTATACGACAGCCTTGATAGCGTCCATGAAGTTAATGTCCGTGGAGCGAAGTCTCTTGGGCAAAAGCTCGCGAACCACAAAGACGAAGCGCTGTTGGCGCGTCGGTTGACAGGTATCGTGTGCGACGCTCCAATCAAACAACCAAGCACTGGCTTGCGACCCACGCGGCCAGATCTCGGTAATATCAATGCGCTCTACGACGAGGCGGGAATTGGTATGCCGCTTCGAAGGCAGGCCGAACGGATCAGCGATCTAATCTAAGAAACTTCTGATCGGAGGTTCGCCGGCGTATACTCGGCGTTATGCCCCAATGGCAGAGTCTCTTTTCGGCGCTACGTGAACAGGATGTTGATGTATCCGAGCGTAATATGCCCCGTCCCGTGGCGGGCGGGGACATTAGTGCGGCTTGGCAAATAACGGCAGCTGATCAATCTGTTTTCTTAAAAACAGGCCCGCTAACGGCGTACGATATGTTCCTGTCTGAAGCCGACGGTCTGCGCGAACTAGCAGACGCCAATGCACTTCGAGTCCCCAAAGTTCTCGGCTGTGTGGCCTCTACAAATGAATGTCTGTTAGCGCTCGAATGGATTGATCTGAAATTAGCCACCCCAGCCACGGAAGCCCTGCTTGGTCAGCGACTAGCCAAACAACATCGACATACGGCCGAGCAATTTGGCTGGAAGCGTGACAACACAATTGGGTCGACACTGCAGCAGAACAATTGGAGTGATGATTGGGTGCAGTTTTATGCAGAACGACGACTAGGCTATCAGTTGGAGCTTGCAGCAAAGAACGGTTACACAGGAGTACTGCAAAGTGAAGGGCTCCGCTTGCTCGATAACCTAGGTTACTACTTTAGTAATTACTGGCCCGAAGCTTCTTTGCTGCATGGAGATCTTTGGGCGGGAAACTGGGCCTCCAGCAATGGCGAACCGGTCGTGTTTGATCCAGCCGTCTACTACGGCGATCGTGAAAATGATTTGGCCATGACTAAATTATTCGGCGGATTCACGCAGACATTTTATGCGGCTTATGATGATGCATGGCCAATGTCACCTGGCTCTGATCGAAGAATGCTTCTCTATCAGCTCTATTACATGCTGAATCATCTGAACCTGTTCGGTGCGTCCTATCTGCCGCGTGTTGAACGCTTATTTTTCGAGCTTCGCTAGATGATCAGTCTGCGTTTACCTGATGTGTTTCTTCTACCTCGTACAATTCGCCCAGGTAATCCTCGTCAAACAGAAACAAGGTAGTACCCTCCGGCGCATCAATTGACATAAAGGCGCCTTCGAATCCGGGATGTTCGTGGTGAACGAATCCGTGTTTCGCTAGTGCTATCCAAACGGCTTCCTTATCTTCGCAGCGAAAACACAAGGACGGTGTCTTGAGTGCAATACTTTCACTGAGCCCAAGCGGTGTGCCAGCTGCATTAAAACGCATGTGCGTTGTTGGCTCCTCTCGCATGCGTAGCAATTCAGGTGCGAGAGGCGCCCAGAATCTCGCTGCGCGCAGTGCGTCTTTCACTGGTAAGGCTATTTCAAACCATGCGCCGCAAACGGAGTTATCAAGATCATCACCGGACGGAGAAAACGTTCGCGCCTCGATCATCGTGACCATGTGATTATCCAGATCAACGAAGGTAAGTTCGTTAAACGCGTCTTCGTCCAATTGCAAAATTTCGAAATCAAACCCGTGATCTGACATTGAAAGGGCTTTTTTTGTTAATTCCTGATGGATGAAAGTAAGCGCAGGGCCGTCGAGTTCGCGGTCATGCAGTCCTATGCAAATTTCTCCGTCGGTGACGACAGCGTAATTGTGTGACCAGGCGTCACCGCTGTCTAATTCGTGAAATCCCAGCAGTTTGTAAAAGCTTAGGCTGTCGATAATGTTGTTCGTTGGGACGCTAAATTCCAGAAAGCGTCCTAGCATGTGATTTCTCGGCTAGTGGTCGTAGTCCCAATTGTTGGGATTGTTAGCACTTAGCGCCCATGTCCCGCGCGCGTTGCAAACTCTTGTCTAACTGTCGAGCGGTGTCGGAGAGACTCCAATCAGTTGAAGCCTCTGGCCAGCCGCCGACATGCTTCTCAACCAGGCGACTGAGGAAGGAGATGTGATCGTCGCGGGCATTGAGCGCCGGAATGTAACGCAACTCACCACCACCTGACGTCTTAAACAACTCAGCATTCTGTAGCTCGATCTCTTCCAGTGTTTCGAGGCAATCGGCAGCGAAACCGGGACAGACCACATCAATGTTGCCGACTTTTTCACGTCCCCATGTTTCTAAAGTCTCATCGGTATAGGGGCGCAGCCACTCTTCCCGACCCACTCGCGATTGAAAGCTTAAATGCCATTCATCATCACTGAGTTCCAG
>JABIUH010000224.1 GCA_018701055.1 Woeseia sp.
CTATTCAGAAAATCTTTTGCATATGTTGTTCGCGGTTCCCGCAGAAGAGTATGAGATCAACCAGGTCGCTGCTGAAGCATTGGACCTTTTGTTCATTTTGCATGCTGACCACGAGCAGAATTGTTCGACATCGACTGTTCGCATGGCAGGAAGCTCTGGCGCGAATCCATACTCAGCAATTGCCGCGGGTATATCCGCCCTATGGGGGCCCGCTCACGGTGGCGCGAACGAAGCTGTACTGCGCATGCTTGAAGAAATTGGCGATGCGAAAAATATTCCAAAATTTGTCGCGAAGGCTAAAGACAAATCCGATCCGTTTCGTCTTATGGGTTTCGGACATCGTGTTTATAAGAATTTTGATCCACGCGCGACCATTATTCGTGACATGTGCCACAAAGTGCTTGAGCAAATGGGACGCACCGATTCTCCGTTGTTCGAATTGGCACTTGAGCTCGAACAGGTCGCTTTGAAGGATGAATATTTCGTCGAGAAAAATTTGTATCCTAACGTCGATTTTTATTCTGGAATAATTTATCGGGCGCTCGGAATTCCGACTTCAATGTTCACGGTTATGTTTGCCATTGGCCGAACAGTGGGTTGGGTCGCACATTGGCGCGAGATGATTACGGATCCGAACGCCCGCATCAGTCGACCCCGGCAGATATATTCAGGAGCGGCTGCTCGAGATTACGTTCCCGTCGCAGAACGCGGCTAGAAGGATTCATAGGAGCGCCTTGATGGACAGGAGTCCGAATGTTGCGTATGCCATAGACGGCTGAGAGCGACCCAGGCGCGATGAATTTTGAATTCGCCGCAAGATACGGCTCCTACGGCGGACCGTAAAAGAGCACACTCTTTCTAGAGTAAGCGTTCGACGGACGATTGGTCTGCCCGCTTCATCGGTCTGCCATCTACCGGACTGATTGGTGCTTGCCGCATGCCGTCGACCGGAAACACGGTAGCCTCAACTGTCCAGTCGTCTTGCAGGAAACGAAAACCTGCATATGTTTCCACTTGATCGCGGCGGCTTTTAAGGCGGCGTTCAAATGGTTTGTAGCTCAGCACGAGTTCATCGAATCGAAACGCGACCCGTTCGGGCGTATCGGTAAAAACATGTAAATTAATTGTTGTGTTTGCGCCAGCAGTACCTTGAAGAACCGGGCCAACCAGGCGTGGTTCAAATTGCGAAAGAACTTCCATCGCTGCGATCGCAGAACGGCGCAGGTTTTGCAGCAGATCAATGTGCGACTCTCCACCGAATAAGAGCAAGTGATTACTGATTGCCGCCTCAATTTCGCTGTTGTTAGGTAACACACCTTGCGTGCTCATGCCGAGACGTTCCGCCGCTTTCGTTTTGGCCACACGAAAATCGGCAATGCCCTGCTCAACAATAATGCGCGCTGCTTCCTGCGCTAAAACCTGTCGTGCACGATCACTGCCTACTGCGCTTTTTTTAGTCATGCGCCTGTCTTTGGTGAAGGTCTTTAAAGGCGGTCCTAAAACAACTCTTCGTCTTCTTCGGCAGAATTAAAAATATCATTTATGGCCCCTGAGTCTTCACACACCGGCACATGATCTTCGCGGAACTTCTCAAAAAGGACATCCGCAAACGGATGCCCCGCTTTTGCTGGGCAACCTGTGGTTTTGGAAATTCTAACGGTAACGATGCCTTCTGGAACGGCCAATTGATGGTTAGGCATACCAGCCAATGCCAATCGTGCAAACTCGATCCAGATTGGCAGGGCAGTTCGTGAACCCTCTTCGCGTGGACCCAGCGGAAGGTCATCATCGTAACCTACCCATACGACGGCGACTAAGTCGGCGTTGAAACCTGCAAACCACGCATCACGACGATCGTTAGAGGTGCCAGTTTTTCCCGACAAGTCGGTACGGCCGAGCACCCGCGCGCGCACCGCTGTGCCACGTTTGACAACGTCGCGCATCGCATCCTGAATGAGAAAAGCGTTTTGTGCCGAGATAATTCGTTCGGCCTTATTGATATCCGCGAATAATTCGGGCGCGGTTGTCGCATCCGGGCGAAAGGTTTCGCCGAATTCAGCCATTTGTTCCAGTGATTCCAGGTTTTCCATTCTTGCAAGCGCCTCGACCTCGATAATCGATTCCTCGGTCGGCACGTCGGGCGCCGTAGCAACGGAACTGGCATCCACAACAACCGTGGCGGTATTCGACGAGCTAACATTCAGCATTGGATAAAGTGCTTCAGACATCGCTGGACGACGCTCTTCCTCAGGCTCGCATTCTTCGCATACAACGACGGGATTTGCGCGATAGAGGACTTCATCGTCCGGGCCGATTATGGTGCCAATAACATAAGGTTTCACCGCATAGCCGCCGTTAGCAAACGCCGCATAGGCCTGTGCCATATCCAGGGGCGATGCATTGCCGCCGCCAAGCGCAAGAGAGCCATTCCGAGGCAGCGCCGAATCATTGAAACCAAATGGTCGCAAATGATTGATTGCAAAACCGACCCCGGTGTTGTTCAACAACAATCGGACTGAAGCGAGATTCATCGATCGCACCATCGCTTCACGCACGCGCTGTTCGCCATAAAAACGACCACTGTAGTTAACAGGACGCCATAGCCGCTCTAATGCCGATGAATTTATAACGACGGGCGCATCAAGCACGATGGTCGCGAGTGTGTTGCCAGCCTCCAATGCGGCGGAATAAATAAACGGCTTAAATGAAGAGCCCGGCTGCCTGGCCGCCTGACTGGCCCGATTGAATTTACTCAACGAAAAGTCGAGTCCTCCGACCAAGCTGGTGATTGCTGCATCATGTGGGTCGACGGACACTAATGCAGATTGCGCATCCGGCAATTGGGCGAGCGCCCAATCGCCGATCGTAATCGGCATGACATATATGATGTCACCGGGCGTCAACACCTCATCAACCGATTGCGGTGCCGGGCCAAATGACCCACGATCGAAAAATGGGTTCGCCCATGAAATACCATGCCAGGGCAGCGTGGCGGCAACCCCATCCTGGAAAACTATATCTGCGGTGTTGTCTTCGTTCAGACCAACGACAATCGCGACCGATAGGCCCGCGGGGTTACCGTAATCCTGCAATGCCTGCTGAATTTCAATCGGCCAATCCGCAAAATCCTGAGTGAGAACTTGTGCGTCAGTTTCCAGTTGCGCCAAAG
>JABIUH010000438.1 GCA_018701055.1 Woeseia sp.
AACGATCAGATGATCCGTGTTTCTGACCCATTGCCCCGATAGAGCCCATACCGCGATACGACTTATAAGAGCGGCCCTGGTACAACTCGACCTCGCCCGGAGACTCTTCTGTGCCAGCAAAAAGACCGCCTATCATTACAGAATAAGCGCCGGCAACGAGTGCCTTCGCGATATCGCCCGAATAACGAATGCCGCCGTCTGCAATGAGAGGAACACCCTTCTTAGCCAGCGCCGCCGCCACTTCGGCGACCGCAGAGATTTGCGGTACGCCAACGCCAGCGACAACACGAGTGGTACAAATAGAACCCGGCCCAATGCCAACTTTCACGCCATCGGCACCTGCATCGACCAAGGCCTCTGCGGCATCAGCGGTCACAATATTGCCGCCAATCAACTGCAGATCCGGATAGTCCTTTTTGATTTGCGCGACTCGATCGATCACACCTTTAGAGAACCCGTGCGATGTATCAACAACGACAACGTCGACGCCAGCTTCTACCAAGGCCGCAACGCGCTCGTCAGTGTCGTATCCAGTGCCAACGGCCGCCCCGACCCGCAACGCGCCTCGATCATCTTTACATGCGCGCGGAAATTCACTCGCCTTCTGAAAGTCTTTTGCGGTGATCATGCCGCGTAGCTCAAAGCCGTCTGACACCACCAACACTTTTTCGATGCGGTGTTTGTGCAGCAATGAAAGAACCTCATAGTCATCCGCGCCTTCTCGTACGGTGACGAGTCGGTCTTGCGGAGTCATGACAGTTGAAACAGGAGCATCCAGGTGCGTCTCGAAACGCAAATCCCGATGCGTCACAATACCGATGGTCTCCTTGCCCGCAACCACTGGCACACCTGAGATGCCCATCGCCTTGGTCAGATCGATGACAGCACGGATCGTCATGTCCGGCGAGACTGTGATGGGATCGCGAACGATGCCGCTCTCGAATTTCTTAACCTTGAGCACTTCGCGCGCCTGCATCTCTGGCTGCATATTCTTGTGGATAATGCCAAGACCACCTTCTTGCGCTAGCGCAATCGCCAGGCCAGCCTCAGTTACCGTATCCATTGCCGCCGAAAGCAGCGGCAGATTCAGGGTTATGCCGGTGGTCACCTTTGTGCTGAGGTCAACTTCCCGCGGCAAGACTTCCGAGTAAGCTGGTTGCAGCAATACGTCATCAAAGGTTAATGCATCCTTGGCAATGCGCATGTCTGATTTCCTATCCAGGAGGGGGTAAAACGATCAATTGTACGCAACCCGCATTTGCCGGTAAACGCTGGTCTGGCAAATTAACGCCGTATCGGCAAATTAAATTCCACCGTGACCATTCTAGCCCGGACTATTCATGAATCGCCGCGATGATTGGGCAGAGACTTGTTTACACACAGGATTTTCCGACCGAGCGGAATATCCGGGTATATTCCCGAGGCAGGAACATCCTGTGTGTAAACAAATATCAAGCAAGGGCGCGAGCGTATTCGTGAATAGTTCGGGCTAGGACCCACGTATACTGCCCCCTATGATGGATCTCTCCTCGCAGGCGCCAACAATCCGGGCGATTTCGGTCGCCGAACTCAATCGTCGCGCCAAGACCCTGCTTGAAGATGGTATCGCCCGCGTTTGGGTCGATGGCGAGATATCGAATCTATCGCGGCCGGCTTCGGGCCACGTTTACTTCAGCTTGAAAGACAGCTCCGCACAGGTCAGCGCGGCATGGTTTCGGCAACGCCAACGCGGACCCAGCCATAATCTGAAGAACGGCGATCAAGTGCTGGTCTTCGGCAAAGTCAGCATCTACGAAGCTCGCGGCAACTATCAGATGATCGTTGAACAGTTGGAACCCGCCGGTGAAGGCGAGTTGCGCGCTAAATTTGACGCATTGAAAACAGCGCTAGCCACGGAAGGGCTATTTGACGAGACGACCAAGCAAGCGTTGCCAGCCGTGCCGAGGAAAATCGGCATCATAACGTCCCCGTCTGGTGCTGCCGTAAGAGATATCGTCACCATACTCAGACGCCGCTTCCCGGCAATTCCAATTGTGGTGTATCCGGCAGCAGTCCAAGGTGTTGCCGCAAAGGCGCAGCTCGTCGACGCTATCGGTCATGCGGTACGACGAAACGAATGCGATGTATTGATTATTGGTCGCGGCGGTGGCTCCCTCGAGGACCTATGGCCCTTCAATGAAGAAAGTGTCGCTCGTGCCATTTTTGCCTGCCCGATTCCAATCGTCAGCGCAGTCGGTCACGAAATCGACTTTACAATCGCTGACTTCGTGGCGGACGTCCGTGCTCCAACACCTTCAGGCGCGGCAGAAATCGTGGTGCCCGATCAAAACGAATGGCAAAGCCGGCTTGAATATTTAGCCGCAAATATCGAAAAGCTCGCGCAACGCTACCTGGAAGATCGATTTCAAAGCGTTGACTGGCTTAACAAGCGACTCGCTCAATGCAGCCCCGCAGCGACGGTCGCCCGCCAACGAGACTGGCTACGGAATTTGCAACAAATCATGTTGGGCGTCATTCGCACCGACATGTCGTCGCGCGCAAGACAGTTGGAGTCCACCCAATTGAGACTATTGCAGCAATCGCCGGCTGTCGACGTCCAACAACGGCTGAATCTTGCCTCGAGCCTACAACAACGACTCGAAACGGCAGCGCACAACATGATCCGAAACCCGCGGGAAAAACTCCATGTGGCGGCCCGCACTCTGAACTCTGTTAGTCCGCTGGCAACACTCGAGCGTGGCTACGCAATCGTCAGTAATACCGAGACCGGAAATATTCTGACGAGTGCAGAGACAATCGCAACCGGTACGCAAATCGAAACTCGTCTGGCTAAAGGTTCCCTGCTCGCGACGGTCACTGGAACCGTGGCAAACGAGCGTAATGGCAATGACGATTAGGGTTAGCCTCGTCCTGACGTTGAGTCTTTGTTTTGCGGAAGCCGGGTCCGCGCCAGAACATTCGCCGTGGCCTGGCGGAATTGCGGTCGTCCCTGTTGAGGGCGTTACTCGCCCGTTGGTCACCGTCAACGGAAAACCCGCATTGGTCATCCGTGAAGATACTGCGTGGGTAGCCGTCATCGGTATCCCGCTTGACCACGACGAGTCAACGACACTAACAGCATCAATTGAACGCGCTGGCGCTGCAAGTCAGTCCATTGAGGTGAAACTCGAGGCCGCGAACTATCGCGTGCAACGTCTCAACGTTGATCGCAAATACGTCGAGCCCGACCCGGCCGCTCTAGAACGAATATTTGCCGAAAGAAAAGTGATTGATCGCGCGTTGACGCACTGGCACGACACACCAATCACCGCTGTTGTGTTGCAGCAGCCGGTTCCGGGCGCCCGCAGTACCAGTTTTGGTTCGCAACGGATATTCAACGATCAACCACGCTCTCCGCATAAAGGTATGGATATTACGGCGTCAAGCGGCACGCCAATTCTGACGCCGCTTGCGGGTGAGGTCGCTGCCGTCGGTGATTACTACTTCAACGGCAATACCGTAATCCTCGATCACGGACAGGGACTCATTAGCCTTTATTGCCATTTAAGTGCGATCGACGTAACACCTGGGCAAGCGGTCGCGGCAGGCACTTTACTCGGCAAGGTAGGCGCCACCGGCAGAGTCACCGGTGCGCATTTACACTTCGCAACCTACTTGAACGGGACCGCCGTTGATCCGAGCCTGCTGCTTTTGCCTTAGGGACCTACTGATTACAAATCATTCTCGCAATCCTGCAGCCACTGGGCTTGCCGCAATATTTTCTTAGAATATTGCCGAGATTCGGCCTATTAGCCATGCGGTGCGCGGGTACATTCTTAAAAAGAAATCGCCTGGTTTGAAGGTCCAGAGACCGTCCAAACCTGTCAAAAATTGGATCTGGGAGAAGGCGTTCGGTCCACACGTTGGGTTGGATGCACGCTCGGAAATGGACGGGTCACCGGCTCAATCGTTCGCAAACAGGACCGAGGATTGCCCGGATCAAACCTGTCGCGTTTTCGAGAGATAAATCTTCCAGGCCAATCGATGCCGTGTAGGCGGACCATTGCTGCACTTTTAACCGGTCCGTGGAGAATTGCCTCGTCAGACCGACCGGCGTTGCAGCCGGTACATCGGTCTCGCGACGCTCAAACGTGGCACGCATGGCCGCGTCTATTTCACTTGCTTCGATGGACAGAATATTCAGTATGGCCCACAGATCGAAATAGTCCTTCATGCGGCTGTTGACTAGTCCCAACGAAACGAGGGCGTGGAATTTTTCCGCCACGACAGTAGCTGGTGAGTAAGCCCGAACGCTGGCGACCGGCATATCGAGAAGCGTCGGATACTCTATCGTGTAATCCGGTGTGGTCATCGCATCACCGAATCCAATATCGATGGCGACAGGGATTTGCGTCTTGCCGAGGTTGGCCACTGTCTTGAGCCGGATACCGCCGTATTGCTGCGCCTCGCGAATCGCTTCCGCAGTCAGGCGGTCTATGTCGTACACCAGCCCGTCGTCTGCCGGCTGCCGCATGATTTGCGAAAATACAGAAATCAGATGGTCTTCTGACGCATCGCCGAAACCCAGGAAATCGGCATCACGAGTAACGCGATTCTCATCACCTATCCAGAGTGTCACCAGCATGCCGCCTTTCAGGACGAACGAGTCTCGATGCGCCGATATCGACAGGCGGTAAATTAGTCGCTCAAGGCCATAGGTAACAAGAACGACCTCAAATACTCGGTCTTGTTCGCGAGCGATATTCAGCAGTCGCTGTCGAACCGAGGCCGGTGAGTTTCTCGGCTTGTCAGCCATTCGCGGTCAATGCCTCAAGGTAGGGTTGCATCTGCTTCCAAGCCCCGCAGTCCACTGCCACCTTTGCTATTTCGCCGGGTGTCGCTTTGCGTTGCTCTATCGCGCTACGCAGACACTCCATGGCGACAGATCGGTCAGTGAGACTTCTGTTACGAAACGCATCTGCCAGCGATTTTGCAATTGAATAGATCGGCACGTCGACTCCCGATA
>JABIUH010000276.1 GCA_018701055.1 Woeseia sp.
GCTTTCTCGATGACCATGTCGGCAACTTGCACATGCCTGCTGGCAGGTTCATCAAAAGTTGATGAAACCACTTCGCCACGCACCGTTCGTTGCATTTCCGTGACTTCTTCCGGGCGCTCATCAATTAACAGCACAATCAATTCGACGTCTGGATTATTCGCCACTATGGCCGATGCAATGTTCTGCAACAGCATCGTTTTACCCGCTTTTGGCGGGGAAACGATGAGACCACGTTGACCTTTACCAATCGGCGCGACCATATCGATGATACGGGCGGTTAGATCTTCTGTGCTGCCATTGCCTTGTTCAAGCTTCAACCGATCGCGCGGAAACAGAGGTGTCAGATTTTCGAAAAGCACCTTGCTACGGGCGTTCTCCGGCGCATCGTGATTGATTTCACCCACTTTCAGAAGCGCGAAATATCGTTCGCCTTCCTTCGGCGGTCGAATCAAGCCAGAAACGGTGTCGCCCGTTCGCAAATTGAAACGTCGAATTTGGCTCGGTGACACGTATATGTCGTCTGGCCCGGCTAGGTACGAACTGTCAGCGGATCGCAGGAAGCCAAAACCGTCCTGCAAAATCTCGAGTGCGCCATCCCCGTAGATGTCTTCACCGTTTTTCGCGTGTGCGCGAAGAATGTTGAAGATAATGTCTTGTTTGCGCGATCGCGCCAGGTTATCCAGCCCGAGTGATTCGCCGAGTTCAACCAACGCCGATGCCGGACGGGTTTTCAATTCCGTCAAATTCATCGCGCTTTTCGATTGTTCTAGTTGATCAGCTGGTATGACCTCAAGGCTACCTTCATCGTCTGGTAACGCATCGTTATGCGGACGTCTATTACTATTACTACGACGTCTGCGGCCACTTTGGTTGGTGTTGCCCCTGTTTGTGTTAGCCGGCTGCTTTGGTCGACTTCTTGTTTGATTACCCAAATACCCTCTCACAGATTAGAATCCAGAAACTCCGTTAGTTGAGATTTTGACAGCGCGCCGAGTTTCTGGGCTTGCACGTTGCCATCTTTGAAAATCATCAGCGTAGGAAGACTTCTTACGCCGAACTTCATCATAATGTTCGGATTTTTGTCCGCATCTAACTTCGCGACGGTCATTCGATCCGCATATTCGTCGGCAATTTCGTCCAGGAGCGGTCCAATTGCCTTGCATGGCCCGCACCATTCTGCCCAAAAATCGACCAGAACAGGTTTGTCCGAATTGACTACGTCGGCTTCAAAATCGCTGTCATTGGTGTGTACGACTCTCTCGCTCACCGCTTTTTCTCCAATTTAATCAGGGTATTTTTTGATTTGATAACGCTCGTCGGTAACGTGGTTCTCGACGAACATTGCAAAATGGATGACGCTGCCTGTTCAATCAGGCAATATGTCGCAGCTTTATCGCGGCTTC
This sequence comes from Woeseia sp., assembly GCA_018701055.1. Classification (GTDB taxonomy): domain Bacteria; phylum Pseudomonadota; class Gammaproteobacteria; order Steroidobacterales; family Woeseiaceae; genus SZUA-117. Next base: position 1,404 of record JABIUH010000276.1, read on the forward strand.
TCTAGGAATTCGATGATGGCGAAACTGGCAGGTGCGACGGTTGTCGCGTCAGTGTTGAGCCAATTTGACCCCTTAACGAACCAATTTGCAAGCCTTTAACCCACTTTTTCTGGCCTATATTAAATGACTGATAGCCATCTGAGCGACCTCAGATTCGACTCTTTGGACCTGGACGAGACCTTGCACGCGGGAATTCGCGATGCAGGCTTCGAGTGCGCGACACCCATCCAGGCCGACACTTTACCGATTGCACTCGGTGGCAAGGATGTTGCCGGACAAGCGCAAACCGGTACGGGCAAGACCGCCGCCTTCCTCGTTGCGGGAATCCAGCATGTCTTGAACAAAGCCAAGGAAGATGGCGCCGGCGACAAGCCGCGCCAACCCCTCATTTTTATCCTTGCACCCACCCGAGAACTCGCCATCCAGATAGCCAAGGATGCAGAAGAGCTCGGCAAGCATACCGGGCTGAAAATCGCCCTCGCCTATGGCGGCACCGGTTACGAACAGCAGCGTCGTACAATCGAGTCCGGCATCGATATTCTTGTTGGTACACCCGGCCGCATTATTGATTATTTCAAGCAGGGCGTATTCAAACTCGACCAGGTACAGGTCGCGATACTTGACGAAGCCGATCGCATGTTTGACTTAGGCTTCATTAAAGACATCCGTTACCTATTGCGTCGCCTGCCAGATCCAGACAAACGTCTGAATATGCTGTTCTCGGCTACGCTGTCACAACGCGTTATGGAACTGGCCTACGAACACATGAACGAGCCAGAACTCATCCGAATTGAGCCTGAGAAGGTTACGGCTGATCGTGTCCGACAAGCGATTTTCTTCCCTTCGAATGAAGACAAAATGCCTTTGCTCGTAGGATTGATTCGCGAAATGGGCGCGAGGCGCATCATGATTTTCGTCAACATGAAACGTGATGCCGAAAGAGTCGAAGACTACATGAAGGCCAACGGCGTCGACGCGCAGGCTATTTCCGGCGATGTGCCACAAACAAAGCGCCAGCGCATGCTGGAGCGCTTTCAAAAGGGTGAGTTGGCCGTTTTAATTGGTACGGACGTTGCCTCACGCGGACTACACATTCCCGATGTGCAGTGCGTGATCAACTACGACCTGCCACAGGATAGCGAAGACTACGTCCATAGAATTGGCCGTACGGCCAGAGCGGGCGCATCCGGCGATGCCATTAGTTTCGGCTGCGAATCTTATGCCATGGCCTTACCGGATATTGAGAAGTTTATCGGCAATAAAATCCCGGTCGCGAGCTACGCAACCGACGATCTTCCCGAACTCATAAAACCACCCTACCGACCGCGAAAACCTCGTGGCGGCGGCCAAAGAAAATCGGGTGGCGGCGGTGGTCGCCCACCGCGGCGGCGCTAGACCACCAGGTCCGAAACGCCTGCAATTCCGGTAAAGCTATCGTTTTGCTTTGCCGGTCGGCCGGTGTCTGGATGGGTAATGTGGAGTAGATTGCCAACGCCATAATCTCTGGCGCTTTGCAAAACCATCGCGTTGTCGTCGATAAAGACCGTTTTAGCGCAATCAAAATCGACCTGATCTTGCAGGGCATGCCAGAACGGCTGATCCTCTTTCGCATAACCCAGCTCGTGCGACGTATAGATGCCATCGAAATAGTCGGTAATACCCGTGACTGCAGCTTTTATATCAAGGGTGTGTTGGTGAGAGTTGGTGACCATCAAAACGTTAATGTCGTGTGCCGCCACGGCCTCTAAAAAACCCTTTGCGCCCGGCAAATATCCGATTCGATGCTGTTCATCCAGATGCAGAGATGCGACGTCCAGGTCAAGAACTTCACTCCAGTGATCAAGTGAATACCAGATCAATTCTCCCTGTACCTTTTTCATAATGCCGTAGAGCTTTTCCTTGGCTGCCGCTTCGCTGAGGTCATTTTTTTGGGCGTAAACTGTCGGAATATGTTCCAGCCACATGTAGTTATCGTAGGCGAGGTCCAATAGGGTACCGTCCATATCGAGCATCAACGTATCGCAAGAATCGAGAAGTAAGTCGAAATTTTGAGGCTTCATTTTCACCACAATGTTTTATACTGCGCAGCCCGTTCATCGGCCACCAAGGACCGTTTGCATGAGTCTTACAGATTTTGTTGAACCACTGGTTACGCTGGCCCGGCAGGCCGGCGACGCGATTCTCGAAGTGTACGCGACCGATTTCGATGTACAAGCGAAGGACGACGACTCACCACTGACACAAGCTGACATGGCCTCACACCTCATTATTGAAGCTGGCCTGCGCGCACTCACACCCGACATCCCGATAATATCTGAAGAATCCGGCCTGCCGAGTTTCGAAGAACGTAGTCAGTGGACACGTTATTGGCTAATCGATCCTTTGGACGGCACCAAGGAATTCGTCAAGCGCAACGGCGAGTTCACCGTCAACATCGCGCTAATCGACAATCATCGAGCCATTCTCGGCATCGTGCATGTGCCAGTCATGAACAAAACCTATACCGGATGCGAGGGCGCCGGATCGACCGTTCGCATAGACGAAGGTCAACCAGAAACAATCGCTGTGGCAGCGACCAGCGCATCCCCAGTGCGCGTCGTGGGTAGCCGTTCTCATCGTGGTCCCAACCTGGATGCATATCTGGATGCACTTGGCGATTTCGAGATGTTACCGATGGGCAGCTCACTCAAGTTTTGTGTTGTGGCAGAGGGCAAAGCTGACATCTATCCACGCTTGGGCCTAACCTCAGAGTGGGATACCGCCGCTGCACAGGCAGTCGTGGAGCAAGCGGGCGGTGCTGTTGTCGAATTGGATGGCCAACCCCTCACCTACAACGCCAAAGAGGACATTCTCAACCCGCATTTTCTGGTCCGAGGACCAGCGGACAAGGACTGGCTCGCCAGTTTGTAAATGACGTCCTCGCAGACGCGAAGTTGCGCTAGAATCAGAGCAACGATTATCGGACGCCTCACCAGATCTAGGATTGATGACCAAAAAAATAGACACCGAATCCTTCAAGCAGTTTGACCGGCTTAGGGAATTGCGCGTCGATCACCGTGATCTGGATTACCTCATAGATTCTTTGACGCACGACCCAATGGTCGATCAATTGCGAGTGCGTCGATTAAAAAAACGTCGCCTCGTGCTAAAAGACATGATCTCGCAGCTGGAAAGTGAACTGATCCCGGATATGGATGCCTAGCGTCACCATGCGCCGTATCATCTTCTCAACCACCATTCTCATTCTTGCAATCAACGGTATTGTCAGCGCGTGCCCGTTAGAAATCTCCGTAGAGGATCACTCGACACATCAGACGCACAGCAACGCATCCACTGACGATCGATCCGATTTCTGTGACAATTACGACGAAATTTCAGCTAAATAAAGAGTACGGCGGTGACACGTTATTTGCGCATGAGAAACTCGATCACCATGATTTCGACGTGCCGAACCAATTTGCGTTCGAAGTTACCTGAGAGAGATTCTGTTGTACAACGTTCCTTTGCCAACCGACAGAAACCCGCCCCACTTCCGATGCTGGTCATGTTCTATGACCGCATGTTCGATTAAACCAATAACCGTCGCGATATAAATCGCGTTGCAGAATCTGCGGTAGAACCTGGACACCCATCAATTGCCCCATCACGCACGTATCGCTGTTGACGAGCGATCTGGCGGAGCTTGTTGTCAGACGGCATAATCTGCAACTAGTTCGGGAGTCGCCGGAGCACCTAAGTATGTATACGGCAACGGAAGATGGAGCCTTACGTGAACAAAAACCTAAATACGCGAATTTGTTTTGGACTAAGCATCTTAATCGGGATATCTGCTTGTATTCCAAACGCCGAGAATTCCGCTGGCAAAGATATTCAGGCAGGCGCCGGGCCCAATATCGTCATCTTTTACATTGATGATCTCGGTTACGGCGATGTGGGAAGCTACGGTGCCATTGGTGTAGATACGCCGAACATTGACCGCCTGGCCGCAAATGGCATCCGTTTTACGGACGCGCATAGTGCTGCGGCTACGTGCACACCTTCCCGTTACTCACTGCTCAC
>JABIUH010000429.1 GCA_018701055.1 Woeseia sp.
CACCTTTATACGGAAGATTCTCATTCATTCGTTGAACATCCAGCACCTTGTGGTTGGAGACGACTTTCGATTCGCAACGCGGAGAAGCGGCAACTTTGACCTTTTGTGCCGAGCGGGCACCAATTTGGGCTTTACGGTCGAGCAGGTATCGAGCATTTTGCAGAATGACGAACGTGCCAGCAGCACCGCCATTCGTGAGGCTCTTTGGACTGGCGATTTAATTCGAGCGAAAGCCTTGCTTGGACGCGACTATCGTATGTCGGGCCGGGTCATTATTGGTAATCAACTGGGCCGCACACTTGGCTACCCCACGGCCAACGTCAATTTGAATAGACGCCAGAGCCCGGTAATGGGGATCTTCGCTGTACGGGTATCCGGTGTCGACTGGGGACCGCTTGATGCTGTCGCGAGTGTTGGTACCCGACCGACTTTTGATGGCATAAAGCCCTTGTTGGAAGTGCATATTTTTAACTTTGATCGGGACATTTACGGACAATACATCCATGTCGATTTCGTCTCGCGCTTGCGCGGTGAGGAAAAGTTCGACAACGCCGATCAGCTGATCGCACAGATGGATATTGATTCAGCGATGGCTCGCGACATTCTTCAGACGACTTAGAACCAACCGCTAGTAAAAGGAAGTGCATTGACAGAGCAAGAAACAAATGGAGTTGCAGTTAAACCCAACCAGAATGCGTCATTCTACATTTGGATGGCTCTGTCGTCGGTCGTCATCGTTATTGATCAGGCGACCAAATGGATGATTTTGAAATGGGTGCCAAAATACGACACGATTCCCGTTAATTCATTTATCAATATTACGCACCAACGCAATACGGGGGCTGCGTTTAGCTTTCTTGCCGACCAGGGTGGATGGCAGCGTTGGTTTTTCATTTCATTGGCCACTTTGGTAAGTGCATACCTAATCGTGTGGTTGTGGAAAATTCGAACATCAGGACACCTCGTTCTTTCTTCAGGACTTGCGCTTGTGCTTGGAGGCGCAATCGGAAATGTTGTGGACCGAATTAGACTGGGAAGCGTGGTGGACTTTGTTCAGGTGTTCATTGCTGGGTGGCCATTCCCGTCGTTTAATGTCGCAGACGCAGCAATATCGGTTGGTGCTGCATTGTTAATCATAGACGCGCTGTTCTTTTCAGGAAAAGAGGCAGAGTAGGCGTGCCGTGCTGATTGGACCTATGTTCCACAAAAAAACCGACCTATTTTATGTCGGCTTTTTTTTCGGTTGCAGAATAATTATCGGCGTGTATTGGTCCAGCAGTCATTGTACGGGGTGGAGGCTTTTGAGCCCCGCCCGTCAATTGCGAACGTCGCGCATTTGCCAGCTTCGGCATCGGCGTTTTGATAAGTCGCATTTGCTGCGAACGTTGAAGCGTCGGCGGCCGTCACGTTAACGATGTAAGTGCCAGTACTAGTTACCACATTATTGGCAGCACCAAAACCGAGATTTGTCATATCGGTTGTGTACGTGTTGTTTTGTAAATAGAAACTCTCTTGACGAGTCGCAATTTGTAACAACGCGGCCTTTGCCTCGTTACGCTTTGCCTTCGCTACATACTGCCGATAACTTGGGTAGGCGATAGTAGCGAGAATGCTGAGAACCACGACAACGATCATCAGTTCGATCAAGGTCACGCCCTGCATTCTGCTACGCATTCTCATAGCTCCGATTTCAGTCCATAACATCACTGAATACCATCCTGCGTCCACAAGGTTCGAACCGGGTTGTTGTCAAAGCCAGGATTAAAACACTCCACGCCCACACATCCAATCGGTGGTGGTGAGCAGGCCGCTCCGGTACAAGTCGAAAGATTTGCGCTAGGGAACAGGATTGTAGGACTTGGTGCGATACCGCCTTGTTGCAGCGTATTTTCTCTCGCGCCATCGGCGTCGGCAGCGGCCAATATATCAAGGTTATTCACCACCGGGTCACCGTTGATAACGCTTACCTGGTAAAGGAAGTTTGTACCCGCACCTGCGGCACAGCTATTCGCTACATTAATCTCGGGCGAAAACACGACGAAAAACACTGAATCATTGAAGGTTACAGAGTCTGATAACACCTTTTGATTGTACGGAAGG
>JABIUH010000272.1 GCA_018701055.1 Woeseia sp.
CCTTCCGGTCCTAAATCAATCACCCAATCGGCGGTCTTAATGACGTCGAGATTGTGTTCGATGACTAATACCGTATTTCCTTTGTCGCGCAGTCGATGCAATACCGCGAGCAAATGTCCGATGTCGTGAAAGTGCAGGCCAGTGGTTGGCTCATCGAGAATGTAAAGTGTGTTGCCCGTATCCCGTTTTGACAATTCCTTTGCCAACTTGACCCGTTGTGCCTCACCGCCGGACAGCGTCGTTGCATTCTGTCCCAGGTGAACATATGCCAGGCCAACATCGATCAGTGTTTGCAGTTTCTTTGCCAGCACAGGGACGTTCTTGAAGAATTCGCATGCGTCTTCGACGGTCATCTCCAAAACTTCGGTTATGTTCTTGCCTTTGTAGCGAATTTCGAGCGTTTCGCGGTTGTAGCGCTTGCTACGACAGACATCGCAAGGCACATAGACATCTGGCAAAAAGTGCATTTCAACTTTGATAACACCATCGCCCTGGCACGCTTCGCAACGACCGCCTTTGACGTTGAAACTGAAGCGGCCCGGCATGTATCCACGAGAGCGCGCTTCTGGGGTGCCGGCGAATAACTCACGAATCGGTGTAAATAAACCGCTGTAGGTCGCCGGGTTTGAGCGTGGAGTTCTACCGATTGGGCTCTGACTAATATCGATAACGCGATCGATCTGATCCAAGCCAGTAATTTTGTCGTGCGGTGCGGGGTTTTTACTGGTTCGGTTGAGCTCTTCAGCGACCGCCTTGTAAATTGTGTCGTTCACAAGCGTTGATTTACCTGACCCCGATACGCCTGTGACGCAAGTCATCAGTCCCAGTGGGAATGATACGTCGACAGATTTTAGATTATTCCCGGATGCGCCAGAGACCGTCAGCTGTTTCTTACTATTTGGTTTGTTGCGTTTCTCTGGCACCGCTATTGATCGACGACCCGACAAATATTGCCCCGTCAATGACTGCGGGTTCTGTCTGATTTCTTCTGGTGTGCCCTCTGCAACTATTTGTCCGCCGTGCACGCCGGCGCCGGGCCCAATATCGACGACGTGATCCGCAGCGAGAATTGCCTCTTCGTCATGTTCGACCACAATGACCGTGTTGCCGATGTCGCGCAGATGGATAAGCGTTCCCAACAAGCGCTTGTTGTCTCGCTGATGCAGGCCAATTGATGGTTCGTCGAGAATGTACATGACGCCAACGAGCCCGGAGCCGATTTGGCTGGCGAGCCGGATACGCTGTGCCTCGCCACCAGAAAGTGTCTCTGCGCTGCGATTTAGGGACAGATAATCAAGGCCAACGTCACTAAGAAAGCCAAGTCGAGCGCCGATTTCCTTCACGATTTTTTCTGCAATCGTCGCGCGCCAACCATCCAACGCCATCGTTTCAAAAAATTCGCGTGCTAAACCAACCGATAGATCGCTTATTTCAGGCAAGGATCGATCGGCGATGAAAACGTTGCGTGCTGAGCGGTTTAAGCGCGTGCCATTGCAGTCTGGACATGATTGGCTATTGAGATAACGCGATAGTTCCTCGCGAACGGCATTGGATTCAGTTTCTTTGTAGCGGCGATCTAGATTTGGAATTACGCCCTCAAATCGGTGTTTTTGTTTAATTTCCATCCCGCGCGAGTTGGCGTAGAAAAACTCGATTTTCTCCTTGCCGCTGCCAAATAAGATCACTTGCTGCAAGTCTTCACTTAAATCGAAAAACGGCGTTTCAATGTCGAATTTATAGTGCGTCGCGAGACTCTTAACCATCTGGAAATAGTACGTTGTCTTTCTATCCCAGCCGCGAATCGCGCCTCCGGCCAGGGATAGATCCGAGTTGACGATGACCCGATCAGGATCGAAAAACTGCTTTACTCCAAGACCATCACAACTGGAGCACGCGCCAGATGGATTGTTGAAGGAAAACAAGCGCGGCTCGAGCTCTGTGAGGCTGTAACCACAGATGTTGCAAGCGAATTTGTCGGAAAAGACCAGTTCTTCTTGACCCTCATCACCAATGTAGGCGATGCGAGCAACCCCGTCAGCCAGGCGCAGTGCGGTTTCGAACGACTCGGCCAGGCGGAGTTTGAGATCCGGTTTAATCTTGAAGCGGTCGACGACGGCTTCGATACTGTGTTTGCGTCGTAAATCGAGCTTGGGTGGGTCATCCAACTCGTAGACTTCGCCATTAATGCGTGCTCGAATAAATCCCTGTGCCATCAGGTCCTGCATGAGTTGTACGTGCTCGCCTTTACGTTCGACGACAACGGGCGCGAGCAGCATCAGCCGGGACTCCTCCGGTAAGGTCATGACCTGATCGACCATTTGGCTGACGGTCTGCGCCTCAAGCGTGACGCCGTGATCGGGGCAGCGAGGTGTGCCGGCCCGGGCATACAACAAACGCAGATAATCGTGAATTTCTGTGACTGTGCCGACGGTCGAGCGAGGATTATGTGATGTGGACTTTTGCTCGATCGATATCGCGGGCGACAATCCTTCGATGTGGTCGATGTCTGGTTTTTCCATCATCGATAAAAACTGTCTCGCATAAGCGGACAGCGATTCTACGTAACGTCGCTGGCCCTCCGCGTAGATCGTGTCGAACGCGAGTGAGGATTTACCTGACCCCGATAGGCCGGTGAAAACGATGAGCTTGTCGCGCGGCAATGTCAGGTCAATATTCCTGAGATTGTGGGTCCGGGCGCCGCGAATTTCGATAGATTTCATGTGGATTGTGCAGAGATCGTCAAACAACCTGCTAATATACGCCGCCGCACGAACGTGGCGCAAAGCCAGTTTGTTTTTGCACTAAGAACTCATATGGGTCGACACAGGACTTTATGAGACCAACGAACCCGATCCTTTGAGAGATCAGCGCCTTAGGCAGCCGCCACCCTAAAACATGAGCAAGAAATTCAGCCAGATTTTTAGCGCGATGTTGGCGCGAGAACGTCGCGCAGTAGGCGTAGTTGCGCTGATTGCGGTGTGCCGCATGTTTGGCTTGTTTGCGTTGCTGCCGGTCCTTGCGATTTACGCTGCGGACCTTGAATCTGCCACACCGACACTAATCGGCCTAGCGGTTGGCGGCTACGGCCTGACCCAGGCTTTGCTGCAAATTCCCTACGGAGCAGTGTCCGATCGCATCGGCCGGGTCCCCGTTATTCTCTTCGGGCTATTTTTGTTCGCCGCGGGCAGTGTGATCGCGGCAGAGAGTACGAGTATTTACGGAGTGATCGGTGGTCGACTGCTACAAGGTGCCGGCGCTATTTCGGCAACGCTTTCGGCATTGCTGGCCGACGCCACGCGTGAAGAAATGCGGACGCGGTCGATGGCGATTCTCGGCATAGGGATCGGAAGCTCGTTCCTGTTGGCTTTGATCATTGGCCCAGTGGTTGCCGCGGCGTATGGTGTGCGTTCACTTTTTTGGCTCGCTGCCGTACTAGCAGTGTTGGCCGCTGCGCTCCTGATGTTTCTCCCCCCTGGCATTAAGCGGCCGGCAGAGCGTCCGGAGCGAAATATTCGCCAGGCATTCAGACCTGATCTATTGCGATTGGACCTTTATATATTTCTATTGCATGTCCTTTTGACGGCGAGCTTTGTTGCGTTACCGTTTCTGCTGCGCAATCAACTCGATATGCCGCTGGGTAGCCATTGGCAGATCTATGTTGGCGCGCTGGTATTGTCATTGCTTGGCACTGTTCCCTTGGTTATGGCAGATGAACGTCAGGGAAAAGCGGCAAACGTTGGAATCGCAATTTTATTGCTGTTGGTTGGTCAACTGACGCTGGCCTTCTTTGGCTCGACCGCAGGCGCGGTATTTGCGGCTTTGGCGATATTCTTTGCAGGCTTCAACTTTCTTGAGGCGGGGCTCCCCGCACGGCTGTCGATTCAGGCAGCCGGCGACATTAGGGGCGCATCGCTTGGTGTTTTCTCCAGCGCCCAATTTCTGGGTGCCTTTGCCGGCGGATTGCTGGGCGGGCTGTTCATTGGAGGCGGCAATCCATCTGCGGTCTTTTTAGCCGGGGCTATTCTCTGCGCGCTTTGGCTGCTGCTGCACCGCGTCAGCCGGCCTATGGCGGAAAAGCAGCGAAAAGAGCCCTAAATCGGACTAGTATTTGGTGTGACAGAGCCTAAAATACGTACCCCGCACATCGACGTGCGGCCCTACTAATAAATCACCTGAACAGGGGAGCACTATGGCTCGCGGAGTCAATAAAGTAATTATCGTCGGCAATGTCGGCAACGATCCGGAAACTAAATATATGCCAAGCGGCTCGGCTGTCACGAACTTGAGCGTGGCCACAAACGAGTCCTGGAAAGATAAGCAAACGGGCGAGCAAAAAGATCGTACTGAATGGCATCGCGTTGCGATGTTCGGCCGCTTGGCGGAAATCGCCGCGGAGTACCTTAGGAAAGGCTCTCAGGTTTATATCGAGGGCAAACTGCGTACGCGGAAGTGGCAGGATCAATCCGGCAATGACCGCTATTCAACCGAGGTCATCGCTGACGAAATGCAGATGCTCGGTGGTCGCAGCAGTGGCGGCGCGCCAGCCATGAGCGGCGGACCCGGTGGACCCAGTGGACCTGGTGGGTCCGGTGGACCGCCACCCAGTGCGCCACCACAGGGTCAAGGTGGGGGTAACGATTTTGATGACGATATCCCATTCTAGACAGAAATCGGTGCATTTTGACGTGAAAAGATTTGACTATGACGCCTAAGCTTTACATCAAAACGATGGGCTGCCAGATGAACGAGTACGACTCGGAGAAAATGGCGGATGTATTGCGTGTGTCTCACGGATACGAATTGACGTCGGCGCCCGAAGACGCGGATTTGCTTTTGGTTAACACTTGCTCCATTCGAGAGAAAGCACAGGAAAAAGTGTTTTCTGAGCTTGGTCGTTGGCGTGCCTGGAAAGAGAAGCGTCCTGAGATCATGATCGGTGTCGGTGGTTGCGTTGCCAGTCAGGAAGGTGAGGGCATTCGAAAACGAGCACCGTTCGTCGATATGGTATTTGGGCCACAAACCTTGCACCGATTGCCTCAAATGGTTGATGAGGTCCGTAGTCACGGCAATGGCGTAGTTGATATCTCTTTTCCAGAGATCGAGAAATTCGATTGCTTGCCGGAGCCGCGTGCAGAAGGACCTACCGCGTTCGTGTCCGTCATGGAGGGGTGTAGCAAATACTGTTCTTTCTGCGTTGTGCCGTACACCCGCGGTGAAGAGATTAGTCGCCCGTTGGACGATGTCATCAGCGAATGCGTGAGTCTGGCAGACCAGGGTGTCCGTGAGATCAACTTGTTAGGTCAAAACGTCAACGCTTATCGTGGACCGATGCATGACGGGCAAGTCGCTGATCTGGCAACATTGATTTATTACGTCGCGGCGATTGAGTCCATTGGCAGGATTCGATTTACGACTTCGCACCCGATGGAATTCACGGACAGTCTCATTCAAGCTTATGCTGAAGTTCCGAAACTGGCTAATTACCTGCACCTGCCTGTACAAAATGGTTCTGATCGTATTCTTGCGTTGATGAAACGCGGTCACACGACACTCGAATACAAGCAGAAGATTCGAAAACTTCGTGAAGCCAGACCAGACATTTCAATATCGTCCGACTTTATCGTGGGTTTTCCAGGTGAAACGGATAAAGATTTCGAATCAACAATGAATCTGATTGCTAGTATAGGTTTCGATCAGTCATTCAGTTTTGTCTATAGCGCTCGACCGGGAACCCCGGCAGCGAGTTTTGCCGATGACACGTCGATGGAAACCAAGAAGCAACGACTACAGTTGTTACAGGCGAGAATCAATCAACAGGCAATGAACATTAGTCGCGCAATGGTCGGCACAAACCAGTCAGTTTTGGTCGAGAAACCGTCTAAGAAGAGGTCACACCAAATGGCGGGGCGAACTGAGAACATGCGCTGGGTTAATTTCGACGCTGACCCCTCGACTATAGGGCGATTTGTTGATGTCGTCATTACCGAAGCCATGCCGAATTCACTTCGAGGGCGCTTGGTTGATAAGCGCGCAGCGGCTTGATTTTAAATCTAAAATAGTCGGCAATAGGCTCGTGCAACTACAAGATGCGCCGACTGAGAAAATTCTTATGTCATCATTTATCTATACAGGCAAAGTGCGCCGTTGTAGTCTTAAATGCTGCTTATTTCTACCTAAACTCAGGTGTAACCACTAAACATTGAACGCCACTCTTATATCCCAGGACTTTGTTCTGGAACCTGCCGACAATCATCGCCTCGCTAATCTTTGCGGTCAATTTGACGAACACTTGCGTCAAATTGAGCGCCGACTCAATATCGAAATTGCCAGTCGCGGGAATTGTTTTCGGGTTACCGGTCTGCCCGGCGCCGCGCAAACTGGCTTGGAAGTAATCCAGTCACTTTTCAAGATGACTGATCAGGAACGACTTGATCCGGAGCGTATTCACGTGTGTCTGCAAGAAACCGTAATGGATGATACTGGCGGCTATGAGGATCCTTCACCGATGCAGGCTGACAACGACGAAAGTTTTGAGATTCAAACGAAAAAGAAATTGATTCGAGCTCGAGGAAAAAATCAAAAATTTTATCTCAAGAGTATACGTGAACACGATTTGGCATTTGGAATTGGACCGGCAGGCACAGGTAAGACGTATCTTGCCGTCGCCAGTGCCATCGACGCGTTGGAAAATGAACACGTGCGGCGAATCGTACTCGTTCGACCTGCTGTTGAGGCGGGAGAGCGACTGGGTTTCTTGCCCGGCGATTTGTCGCAAAAAGTGGATCCGTATTTGCGGCCGATGTACGACGCGCTC
>JABIUH010000482.1 GCA_018701055.1 Woeseia sp.
CGTCAAAAATGCGCTCGATTTCGCGACTCCCCAAACTGGCCCCAAAGAATTGGGCAGCGAGATCGGGGATCTGATGTGCCTCATCGAGAATAATCGCCTCAGCACCGGGCAAAAACTCGACGAAGCCCTCCTCTTTTAACGCCAGATCAGCCAACAACAAGTGATGATTGACGACCACCAGGTCGGCTTCCTGAGCCGCTCGACGTGCTCTGACCACATGACACTTTTGATAGACAGGGCATTTCGAGCCTAAGCAGTTATCGGCCGTTGACGTGACCAGTGGCCATACCCCGGAGTCCTCGGCAACATCGAGCAATTCGGCTTTGTCGCCCGTTTTAGTTCTATGTTGCCAACCACTAATCGCGTACAAATCATCGTGTAAAATGTCAGATGAAACCTGACTCGCGACCGTTTCCAATCGATGCAAACAAAGATAGTTCGATCGACCTTTCAACAATGCGGTGGTTACCGGACGTCCAACCGCCTTGGACAAAAGTGGCAAATCACGATGATAAAGTTGATCCTGAAGCGCCTTGGTGCCGGTCGAAATAATGGTCTTTCGACCACTCATTAACGCCGGCAGCAAATAGGCAAACGTTTTGCCCGTACCGGTGCCCGCCTCGACCACCAATTGGCTTGAGTTGGCGATCGTTTCGGCAACTGCTTCAGCCATCCACGCCTGCCCTTCCCGCGGTTGGAATCCGGGGAGGTGAGGTATTAAGGGGCTTTTTGGGCCAAAGAATTCGGTTAGAGACAGCACTGCGGCAATATACATTGCTCGGCCGCAAATGAATTCAATAAATTGATCAGAATCGGGCTAAAAGTCTCGCAGGCTAGCGCTGTCCGGCAATATTACGTAGCGCATGTTGATCTGCTTTGATCGAGACCTGTAAGTACGGGTCCTCTGTCGTATAACGGGCGGACGTGAAATCCTTGTCGTGGAAACCGGCGATGTTGTAACCGACGATGACCCACATGTTATCGCGTACGTTAAAGCCGACGTCTAAACCGAAGTCGTAGTCAAACTACTTTCGATTCATACGAATGATAAACGCTGGTATGTGCGCTCCAGTCCCACTTGCTCTTGAAGCCGCGACGAAAATCGACGCCGAACAAATCGGTATAGCCCGAAAACTCCTGATTGTCGAATATGCTCTTCACTAATTTGAATGTATATTGCAATGACAACTGGGTTCGCAGACTGATGCGGCGGGTCACGTTTAGATTATTGATCAGCCGTTGCCTCTCTTCTCTTTGCAGCAAGAGCTCTGTGTCTTCAACAATGACATCAATACGATTCAATATTGACCAGCGGCTTTCCGATTTGCGCCACGCCCAGCCAAATTTAAAATTGGCCGCTGCGAAAAAGCGTCGGGATTGGTTGGCCGGAGATGGTGTGGAGGCGTTGGCGAGTGAGTCAAGCGATATGGAGCAACTAGCGCAGGTTAGTTCGCATCTCGTCAAGCAATCCAATAGCTGGGCTTCTCAAGGACGCCAGCCTCTTCCATTAACTTTGCGAGATCTGGGTCCGCAAACATCCCAGACGCCATGGCATTCGCATCATCCACACTTCCTGTGGTATCCCACACGATGAGAAAGCTGTTGCGGTCATCGGTGCTGTGGAAGTGACCTGCTTCGATCAGGCCTCCAGCTTTGCGCCGTTCAGCGTCTGCGTCGTAGCCCTGCTTCCACTCGTCATAATTTCGGACTTTATGTGTCGCGAATATGCGTGCCATTGATGACCTCCCAGGTTCATTTGAAGAATTGATCCATTCCAATTTGTGCTCTTTCACGCCGGCACTCGGATTGACTATGAAATAGTCAATCCGAAGCTCATCACACTAAAAGCCAATAATCGTGCACTCTGCATCACCCAAATGGTGCATGGCTATGTATAATCCTCACCCTCGATTTGGCCAGCCCTATGGGGTGGCCTGTGACTGCCTTCCGATAAAGAGACGCACTATGACCACCACGCTTTCGACCCTTCAAGAATGGGTAGATTCCGTAGCTCAATTGACTCAACCCGACCAAATTCACTGGTGCGACGGAAGCCAGGCGGAAAACGACCGCCTTGTATCTGAAATGTGCGCCGACGGCATATTGTCGCCGCTAAATGACGAAGACTTTCCCGACTGCTACTTACATCTGTCCGATCCGTCCGATGTTGCCCGAGTCGAGCACTTAACCTTCGTTTGCACTTCGGCTCAGGACGATGCAGGGCCCAATAATCATTGGATGGAGCCTGCGGACGCTCACGAGAAGATCGACGCGTTGTTTGCTGGCGCGATGCAGGGCCGTACGATGTACGTTATCCCCTACTGCATGGGCCCGATCGATTCCCCGTATGCCCGCTTGGGTGTGGAAATCACGGACAGCGCCTATGTTGTTGCGAACATGCGCCTCATGACGCGCATGGGCACCAATGCACTACAACGCATTGAAACCGAAGGTACTTTCGTCAAAGGACTGCACTCGACCGGTGATCTGGATCCAGATCGACGCTTCATCATGCATTTCCCGGAAGAACTCGCTATCAAGAGCTTTGGCTCCGGTTACGGCGGCAACGCCCTCCTTGGCAAAAAGTGCCACGCACTGCGTATTGCGAGTTTCCAGGCTCGCGCCGAAGGCTGGTTGGCTGAGCATATGCTCATCGTCGGCATCGAAAACCCTGCTGGCGAAACAAACTATGTTGCATGCGCCTTCCCGTCAGCCTGTGGCAAGACCAATTTGGCCATGTTAATTCCACCAGAATCGCATTCGGGTTGGAAGGTCTGGACGTTGGGGGATGATATCGCCTGGCTACATCTGGATAGCGAAGGTCAGTTGCGGGCGATCAATCCAGAAGCCGGCTATTTCGGCGTTGTACCCGGGACCAACGAAAAAACCAACAAAAATGCCTACGACATGATTCACCGCGACACGATCTTTACCAATGTTGCGACCACTGCCAACAATCAACCGTGGTGGGAAGACAAAAAAGATGGCGAGCCCAGTATTGACTGGCGTGGCAACAAATACGACGCTGAAAACGGACCGGCGGCGCATCCAAATTCACGGTTTACTGTCTCTGCAACAAACAATGCCTCTTATTCCAGCCTAGCGGAGGCCCCGGAAGGCGTGCCCATTTCGGCGCTCGTGTTCGGCGGACGGCGCAAAGAACTCGCTCCGTTGGTTTATGAAGCGAAAGACTGGAAACACGGTGTTTTGGTCGGCGCAGGCGTCGCATCAGAAACAACTGCAGCGAATGTCGGGGAAGTCGGCGTCGTACGCAGGGATCCAATGGCGATGAAGCCGTTTTGTGGCTACAACTTCGCCGACTATTGGAGCCATTGGCTTTCGTTCGCTGAACGCTCGGACAAATTGCCACGCATTTTTCACGTTAACTGGTTTCGCCAGGACGACAGCGGCAAATTCCTGTGGCCTGGATTTGGTGAGAATCTGCGGGTCATTCGTTGGATCATTGATCGTTGTGAAGGCCGCGTTGATGCACGCAGCACGCCGATTGGCTACCTGCCCAACGCATCCGACATCGATACCTCAGGTCTCGATGTCTCTGCGGATATCATGGACGCGTTATTGTCGGTCAACCTGGAGGCATGGCGCGACGAAATGCATTCCGTTGGCGAGTATCTGGATAGCTACGGAGAACGCTTGCCTGCTGCACTAAAGAAAGAGCAGGAAACGGTACTTGAGGATCTAGAAAAGGCGAGTTGATCTGCCGATTAGGGTCAGAGTAAAAAAAACCGGCACGATACGCCGGTTTTTTTTTACTCTGACCCTAATGCCAAATCAGTCTTGCAGACGAAGTGAATGGCCAGCGAAGTACCTGCTTTTGCTGCCCGCCCAAGGCCAATGATGCCCTCTCCTGATAGTTCTGAGCTATCACGGCGAACGAATATTTCCTCACCTTGGCCATTTTCCAGGAAAGTTCCGTTAGTACTCTGATCAATGAGCAAAAACTTTCCACGGCGCATCTCGACGCGCGCATGAATACGAGAAATCAAATTACCTTTTACCACCAGGTCATTCTCGTCGGCTCTACCCATATTTATATTATTGCGTGATTCATCTACCATTACAGACGTGTCGCGAAAGGATAAGACCAGTCTTGACGGCCCATTTGACTTCGATTCCCAGTCAATCGTCGGTAACATGCTCGTCGCCTCTTCGGGTTGCCACAACAACTCAAACAAAGCGACCTCGTCAAGGCGCCCGCGTAAAGTCGCAACGTCGATTTGTCGAGTTTGAGCGCGCCATTCTTCGCTCATTTGATCAACGCTCGTGCCGGAAATAATGATTTGCTTGGATTTAGCCTGCGACGTCATGCGATTAGCGGTGTGCACCGCCGCGCCAAAGATATCGTTCTGTTCCTGAACGACCGGCCCGTAATGACAGCCAATACGAATAGTGACATTCATATCGTCAACGCCCGAGCTGATGCGTTTTTGCATTTGGCCCGCAGCGCCCATGGCCTCATCAACAGAGGGAAACGTCGACATGACCTCATCACCGATGGTTTTGATGACGGTGCCATTAAACTGGTACGTTGCGTCCTTCATGATGTCG
Source organism: Woeseia sp. (assembly GCA_018701055.1). GTDB lineage: Bacteria > Pseudomonadota > Gammaproteobacteria > Steroidobacterales > Woeseiaceae > SZUA-117. Next base: position 4,570 of record JABIUH010000482.1, read on the forward strand.
AGACAACGGGCCACCGTTTCGCTGGCCTTGGTATCACCAAATTTGTCATACAGCTGGGTACTGCCGACAACATCAGCGAATAGAATCGCGACTTCGAGGTCTTTGGCCATCCGTTAATTTTACCCAGTTACGCCATAAGAAATCCGCGCACAAGTACCATTCTGAACGGTCACCGGGAGCGATAACTTATTGATTTAATGTACATTATGTCTAATTCGAGTGCCTAATGTACATTATATCTTTTAGCGACAAGCCACTAAATTGTGGCGTTTTTTTAGCTACTTTTCAGCAACAATATACGCTATCCAAGCCAGATCCGCCTCACCCTTCTCTTCAGGTGTGAATTCGCCGTTACCCTCGCCATCTTCATCCTCGCCCTCCCAATACAGGGTCGCCTTACTAAAGCCTGCCTCGACTAAGACTTCACGAATTTCAGGTGCTGACCACAGGCGCCAATCGTAGGTAAACGCCTTTTTGATTTTGGAACCATCCGGGAAACGGAAATGGATGTGGCAGCGAATATAGTTTGTGACCGGGTGAAATTTGGCTTGGTGCCAAATGTAGGTAAATCCTTTGTGCTTAGTTTTCTCTTTGGTTTCTTCTTGCGCTTCTGGGCCGCCGAACATATCCACGAAAAATACACCGTCGTCTTTTAGACCGGCATGGGCTCTTTCAAAATAGGTTCGTAACTGATCGCGAGTATTAAAAATGAAGTAGCTGAAATTAAATGCCGCCAAAATGTCGACGCTAGGCGCGTCAACCGTCAAAACATCCGATTCAATCAAGCGAACTCTCGCTTGGTCAGCTGATGGCAATCGACTCACCCGGTTAGTTCTGCCCCACTCTAAAACGGAAGGTTCAATATCGACGCCAATGGCCTGAAAAGACTCGCCTTGTTTCACCCATTCGCAAGAAGCGCTGGCGGTGCCACAAAAGTCTTCGCGAAAAAGGTGCGCCGTACGACCACTAAGTTCATTGAACGTTTTTTGCAAAAATTCGACTTCGTGCTCAACGTTCTGCACTGATCGTTCGTAAAGATCGTGGAGGTCAGCCTGCTCGGCCATTGTTTTGTGGGTGCTTAACGGTTTGACGCTCATCGCTCAAAAGTCTCGTAGGTTCTGAAAAGGATTTTAGAAAATTTGTGCGCGCATTGTAGCGGTATGGAGAACAACAATCACCCGGTCTGTAGATTCTGGACACGCAATCCACGGACTATACAATCGGCACATTCGGGGTCAGAGTCTGCGACTCTGACCCTTGGGTATCACGCCGCTTTCGGCAGGCATTGCATTGCCTCCTTAAGCACCTCTATTCCAGCGCCCGGCTGATGCGCCCGTTCACTAAGGTGGCGACGCCAAGCGCGCGCACCTGGCTGCCCCGCAAACAGGCCGAGCAAATGCCGGGTGATGTGCTTTAGTTGCGCTCCATTCTCCAACTCACCTTCGATATAGGGAAGCATGTCGTGGATAACTTCATCACGATCGTTCGGCGCTGTTCCGTCGCCGAAAGCCGCCTCTAACTCGGTCAGAAACCACGGTTGTTGGTAGGCCTGACGGCCGATCATCACGCCATCAACGTGCTGCAGGTGTGCCTCGCATTGCGCAATCGAGTGCACGCCACCGTTCAGAATAATTTTGAGCTCCGGCAACTCATCTTTTAGTCGATAGACGCGCTCATAGTTCAGAGGCGGTACGCTCCGGTTTTCCTTAGGACTCAAGCCTTGTAATATTGCTTTACGGGCATGTACGACGAATGTCGTACAACCGGTAGTGACGATCGTGTCCACAAATTCGCGTAGGAACGCATAGTTATCTAAATCATCGATGCCAATGCGAGTCTTGACCGTAATTGGCACGTCGCAGACAGCGTGCATTGCGTCGATGCATTCAGCAACCAGTCGTGGCTTCGACATTAAACAAGCGCCAAACTGACCGCTTTGCACACGGTCACTCGGACAGCCAACATTAATATTGATCTCATCGAAGCCTGCGGCAGCGCCTAACCGGGCCGCATCGGCCATCAACGCAGGCTCACTGCCACCGACCTGCAATGCCACTGGATGCTCAGATTCATCGAACGCAAGTAATCTCGATTTATCACCATGTCGAAGTGCGGCCGCCGTCACCATCTCGGTATACAGACCAACAGACGGACTCAGGCAGCGCATGAAATAGCGACAATGCCGATCGGTCCAATCCATCATGGGAGCTACGGAAATTGGCGAAGGCATTTGCATGGTGGCGATTTTGGTCATATTCTACTTTTAAATCAACGAGTTATTGTTAACTATTTTGTACTGATTTTGTACCCATTGTCGCCCTTTTAGTGTGACATCGAGCGCATGTCGCACTTTGTCGCACCGAAAACCGGGGGCATGTCGCACCGAAATCAGTCGATTTGAGAGTCATATATGGCCACAATCAGAACCCGAAAACGCAGAGATGGCAGTCTAGCGTATCTCAGCGAAGTCCGAATCAAACGTGATGGTGAAATTGTTCATCGTGAGTCGAGGACATTCGATTTGTTGGGCCAAGCCAAAGCCTGGGCAGAATCCCGAGAAAAGGCGCTCTCAAAGAAAAAAGGGGAGCCAAAACCCGTGCCAATTGTTATGCGGGCGAAATTGGACAA
>JABIUH010000369.1 GCA_018701055.1 Woeseia sp.
AGGGAGATCTCGCAGCGAGACGGACTCAAGGCTGCGATTGCCTGGCGGGACGCGCGCTTCTCGGAGGATTAAGGTTTCATGTTGTTTCTGATTCAAATGACGGATCACGTCCAGTGTTCGTCGTCAGACGGCTCCTGCATCTGCAATTCAACTTTGCCTATAGCGATGCGCTCCTTGATGACCTGACGTTGCTCCACTGTCAGAGGCCCATTCTCATAAATAACTCGGAGTTCGTTTTTTATGTAGCGACGCTTGAGATCCAACAAATTCTTTTGGAGCTCTGAGTATTTGACGTTCATATCACGCCCTCTAGACAGGACCGTAGGTACGAGATCATGCAAAGTTAACGCAAGACGTCGGGCAAGCCTGAGATCTGAGGTCCGTAACGACCAATGAATTTCATTTTGTTTGAGTTGCGCTCGCTCTCTCGCAGACAAAGAATAGCGAAAATAGAAAACCCCTTTCGGGCTTCTGCTCAAATAGTGAGGAGATTTTAAGTAGGACACCTGAACCCTCCGCCTTTGTACTAAGTTTTGGGCTAGGGACCATCTTTCGATGATCCCTAGCCCACCTAAACTTAAACAAAGAGTTAGGTAAAAATTGGTGGTGATGGGTGGAATTGAACCACCGACCTGCGGGTTATGAGTCCACCGCTCTAACCATCTGAGCTACATCACCGTTTGTTCGAATTTTCCTACTGCTAGTGCTTCAAACCTTGCTGCCGCTAAATGTCCACCGCTCTACCTTGCGGCTTCGTCGCCCGCTACATCCGCTTTTCGGCCCTGCCATTTCGCGACGGACGCAGATTGTCCGGCGGAGAACTATTTGTGTCAACCCGTTCCGCTGTTATTCGGTGATCGAAAGACCAATCGGAGCACCCTAATCGCAAACGCTGCATTCAAAATCGCCTTTTTCACCCTGGAGCACGCGGCGTCGATTAACGCGCTCTCTCGCTCCTTGCCTCAAACCTGCAATGTGAACCATTTCACGCTGTAAATCGTTGAAAGTTGGTAAGATTTCGATTCGCACATAACACCAAGACTGGGAAGGGTTGCCTGGCAACAGCGCTATTGTGTCCAATCACCTTAGAAAAATTGATGTAGATGGTCTCCGTATCGGTATGTACGTAGCAGAGCTCGATCGTCCCTGGCTGGAAACGCCGTTTCTTTTCCAGGGATTTTTCATTCGAGCAAAGAGCGAAATCGAAGAATTACGACAACATTGTGATTTTGTGTTGATTGATCTCGAGGAAACCGACGATAAGCTGTTGGGTCCTGCCAAACCGTTAAAGTCAGCGAAAATATCTAAGACGGCATCAGACGGTACCGCGAAAAAACAATCTCCATGGCGCCGATTTATCGCTCTATTCTGGCGACGAAAAGTCAGCGCTATCAAAACTCCAGCGCCTGGTGAGTTTTATCAGGATACCGCCTCGGTCGCTGACGAACTGGTCGTCGCAAGAAGCGTCCATTCCGGGTCCTTGCGCGAAATAATGCACACATTGGAGAGGATCAGGAATGGCGGAACACTCCAAATGCCCGAATTGGAAGTGGTCACCGAAACTATGGTCGACAGTGTGTTGCGTAACAGTATGGCCATGGCGTTGCTAGCCAGAATCCGAGAAAAAGATGACCAGATGTATGCACATTCAATATCCACCTCGATTTGGGCACTGGTCTTTGGCCGCCATCTAGGCTTGAACAGAGAATCACTCAAGGCCGTCGGACTCGGCGCCCTTCTTCTGGATGTTGGCAAGACGAAATTACCGATTGACCTGCTCGCCAAAAAGGGTGAACTAACAATCGTCGAAAAGTCCTACGTGCGCAGCCATGTCGAACTAGGACTGGACGTTATTCGCAAGACGGAAGGCGTCGACGCTCGCGTTTTGGATATGGTGGCCACACATCACGAAAGATTCGACGGCAGTGGCTATCCGAAAAAATTATTCGGCAATCAGATTCCTGTTTTTGGACGCATTGGCGGCATCGTCGATTCGTACTCTGCTATGACCGCAGAAACACCTTACGCGCCCGCCATGTCGTCTTATGACGCGATGCGTGAATTCAAAGCGTTATCAGACAAGAGCTTTCAATCCGAGATGGTTGAGCAATTTATCCAAGCAATTGGTATTTTTCCGGCCGGCACACTGGTGGAGCTAAATACGGGAGAAATTGCCGTCGTACTAAAAGAACATCGCCTCAGCCGATTGCAACCTGAACTGGCGGTCATTTTCGGCCCGGACAAAGAAGAGCTAACGGACTTTAGAATTCTGGACCTCCTTGAGCAAGGAACTGAGCCCGGCACGCGGCCCAAAGCGTGGATTGAAAGAGGCCTCAAACCAGGCGCTTACAACATCGACCCCAGCAAATACTTCCTGTAGCAAGATCATGAATAAACGCGAGATTAATCAGACGAGTGAGTCGGCGTTTCGCCGCGAAATCAGTCGTATGGCAGATGATACAGGCGGGTTTTTTAGTTTGTTCATTGTCGACATTGGCG
>JABIUH010000364.1 GCA_018701055.1 Woeseia sp.
GGCGCCGGTGGGTCGTTCTTGAACCCTGTCGCGTCTAGCCGATTTCGGCGTCTCCGCGATCGCGCGGTCGACTTCTACGCCCATCGCGACTTTCATGGTTTTCTGCCTCGGAAAACTTTGCTTGTTGCTCGGGCGTCAATACCGCGTTTATTTCTGTGCGCATGCGACCGCGCAGCTCTTTCGACGATGCTTCGAGGTCCTGTTTTGTGCTCGCCACTTGATCGCGTTTCGCCGCATAATCGGCATCGGACTCATCCAGATCTCGTCGAGCCATGTGATTCTCGCGGCCCTGCTCACGCATGGCTTCGAATTCCGGTTTCGTCGCGTCGATGATATTCCTAACTTGCTGGATCTGTATTTCGTCAAGTTCGAGACGGCGGGTGATTCCACGAATCATCTTTTCGGGGTCACGTGCCTGAGCACCCCGCATTCCGGCACCACGTTCTCGCTTAGCGCCAGAATCGCTTCCATCTTGCTCTTGGGCAATAACGGTCCCAGTGACAGCAATTGCCATTGCAATGACCGCCAACGATATTGTGCTTATATTTTTCATAGTCATATTCCTTAGTATTTCCACCAACCCCCAGCTCGGTCGTTGAGACGACTCGTAGACAAACTGTATCCACGGACACGTGAGCAAACGTCAGCGAATGCGCAGATTCTGCCAAGAATTGTCAAGTATGGCAGCCTCATTATTGCACCCATGACGCCATTGGCGGACGATGCCAATATGAACGAGCCAGACCAATCTGCCTCAATTCTCCTCATCGACGACGATCGGGAGCTCAGCGCGATGTTGAGCGACTTTCTGTCGGCCGACCGACTACGAATTTCAGCTTGTAACTCAGGCGAACAGGGCCTACTCGAATTCGCCAATAATCAATTCGACCTCGTTATTCTGGACATCATGATGCCAGGAATTGGTGGCCTGGATGTGCTTAAGAAAATCCGTCAGAGCAGTACGACCCCCGTTATCATGTTGACCGCCAGAGGCGATGATATCGATCGAATCATTGGACTGGAATTTGGCGCTGACGACTACCTTCCAAAGCCATTCAATCCCCGTGAATTGCTGGCGCGAATTAAAGCCATCTTGCGTCGCTCAAAGCCTCAAAATGGCGAATCCAGAAAATTAAAGCTTGGCGACATTACGCTTGATTCACGGACACATCGCGCGTCTGTAAGCGCAACAGAACTAGAGCTCACCGGAACAGAATACGAGATTCTCCGTTGCCTGCTGGAAACGCCAGGTGAGGTTGTTAGTAAGGAAAATCTGAGCCAGCGCGCCCTCGGACGACGTCTGCTTCCTTACGACAGAAGCGTCGACACACACATTAGTAACTTGCGAGGCAAACTTGAAAGAGCGGGTAATAAGAATGAAACCATTCAAAATCAACGTGGTGTCGGTTACCTGCTGATCCCAGGTAGCTGAGAATTCTCGCGATGCACAGTCTCTTTTTACGATTTTTTCTTTCTTTCTGGTTGATTATTGGAATTATCATAAGCGCCGCTGCCACTGTGGGATTTTGGTACGCGGAACAAGTACGAGAATCAATTGAAGACTTCCATTTAAGTGACCCCTTGTTTGAGGCAAGCGCTGCCTTGGATACCGGCGGTCCCACAGCGCTAAAAGAATGGTTGCAAGACCATGAGCCGGCACGGGGCATCACGCTTTTCATTATTGATGAAGCGGGCAATGATCTAATCAATCGATCTATGTCAACGTGGACCGAACGGACTTATCGCCGTCATCGAGATCATGACAAACTTCGTTCACGACTTTCCAGGCGTGATGAACCGCAAAACCTTCGACGCTCCCGCCATCTGTCACAACTAATTGGTGGAGACGGGAAAACGTATACGTTTTATGTATCGGCGTCGCGAATTCCGGAATCAATCTGGGGAAATTCGGATGTCCGCTTACTCCTACTCATATTTGCGCTCCTCGTTAGCGGCGCGGTGTCCTACGCACTCGCGAGCGCGATTTCGAGTCCCGTGCGCAAACTAAGAATTGCAACTGTGTCGCTGGCCGACGGTGATCTTGAAATACGAGTTGCCGATTCACTCGGCAACCGACGCGACGAACTCGGATTGCTTGGGCGTGACTTCGACACCATGGCAATCAAGCTACAAGGTGCTGCCAAACGACAAACAGAACTATCGCGGAATATATCGCATGAACTTCGTTCGCCGCTCGCCCGAATTCGGGTCGCCATCGAGCTTGCGCGACGCAAAGCCGGAGATTTAAGCGAATTTTCACGCTTGGACGACGAGGCGGAGCGGCTCGACTCTCTCATAGGACAAATACTGAGCTACACCAAACTTGAAGCCGGTACTGACCGAAAAGTCGACGTCGTCGACTTGGGTGAGTTAATAGGAGAGGTCGTCGAAAATGTTAACTACGAATGTAAGGCCGATGCAGCCAAAGGCGTAAAGGTCATTGAACACACCCCGCAGAAAATCGAAATTCGCGGTCACCCTGATGCGCTCATCAGTGCGATCGAAAACGTGATGCGTAATGCAGTTCGCCACAGTCCGCCGAATGGCGAAGTGCATGTCGCAATTAAGCGCGGAGAAACTAACACCACGATTTCCGTCAGCGATTCAGGGTCCGGCGTGCGTGACGATGATTTGCCGCGGCTATTCGAGCCGTTTTATCGGACTCGCGAATCTTCGGAGTCGAATAGTCTGGATGGAACAGGGCTTGGACTTGCTATCGCGCGGCGAGCGATCGAACTACATCGCGGCCAAATTTGTGCGCGCAATCGTGCAGAAGGTGGATTGGTGGTCGATATTTCGCTGCCGGCCAGCTAATCAGGTAGCGCCCACGCCTAGCCGTTCTTTCGGAATGGCTTCCTAAAAAGAATCACTGAAAGATCATCCGGCTTACTGGGTTGATGCAGGGTTTCAACGGTCATTCGTCTCCGCGCGAGACTGATCATTGATTCGATCGCAGTGATCATCGGTCCCTTGCGTATAAATTCTTTAATCTCTTCACTATGCAGATTGTCCGTCAGGCCATCACTTGCGAGAAGCACGGTGTCTCGCGCATGCAATTTTCTTTCGGCGCCGACATCGATACGCATATCAGTTGTGCCAATAAAATTGGAAACTAAATGGCGTTCCTCATGATGCAGTGCGGCACGTTCATCAAGAAATCCCGCCTCAACTGCAAAACCTGTTGGCGAATGCGCCATCGTTTGGTAACGAACGCGACCACGCTGACCGACCAGCATGGCTTCGGAGTCACCGATTTGATAACTCCGCGAGCTTAAGCCCTCGACGGTCACTACCGTCAAGGTTGATGCAGAACCATTGGCCAAACTGAGAACTGCCTGATTTGCCGCCTCGATGCCATTGAGAATCGCGGTGCGCAGCAACATTGTCTCGTTCATCGCCGAAGACAGCGACTGCTCTAGTGACTGTATGGCCGTTCTCGAAGCCCGCCGACCCGCAGGCAGCCCGCCAGCTCCATCCGCAACGACCAGAACAACCGCATTCGGTCCGTAAGGAATCGCTGCAACACTGTCTTCATTCTCACTGGATTTATCTGGCGCTGGAGCGGTATACGCGACCAACGACCCTCCGCCCATATCGGCAACATGCTGATCAGCAGAAGTTGCTCCATCGAGGAAAAGTATCTCCGCGCTCATCGCTCTACCGGATAACTGCACCACGCGCAGTACTTCCAGAATTCTCGAGCGATACCATGCTCACAGGACACGCACTTGTCTTTGTTGCCCGTTATCTTCGTCGCTTTTTTGACTTTGACTTGACACCATGGGCAATACTGCATGAATGGCATCAGCGGTTGCCGGCAGCGTTGACTCGCGCATTTGCTGGAATAGCGCTTATCGGGATAGCGCCGCTCCGTTTCGATTTCGAAGCCGGGGCCATAGCACCACGCGCAATACGCCCAATCTGATTTAACGCCGCGTTCGCAGCGTGGACAAACCGCGGGCATGCTGGTCTCGGCTCCGCGAGAGGGGTGACTGACACCACACCACGGGCAACCCTGCATATTTTCAGCAACAGGCCCATCGCAGCGTCGACACTCGTGGCGGGTATCCAGCGCAGTTCGAAACTGACGTTGGAATTCGCGCCATTGCAAACGCCTCCAGGCGGAACCCTTGTTAGAGCTACTCGACAATTTCTTCTTCGACTTACTAATACTTGACGAACGCTTGGTCGAACGTTGTATGCGCCGAAATGCCGCGTACATTTCCGCCGCCGTTTTGTAACGATCGGCCGGATCAAGTTGAATCGCTTTACGTAGAAGCGCCGCAAGTTCGGGCGGAATGCGTTTTTGTAGTCGATCGTGACCCACCATCGGCCATTTGAATGGCCACTCGGGCAACTTTCCAGAAAATAGGCGATATAAGACCAGGCCCAGCGAAAACACATCGGACTGAAATTTCGGTCGCCCCATCGCTTGTTCGGGAGCGATGTAATCAATCGTTCCAGATCCGGATGCCTTCAGCGTTTTCAGGCTGACCTTCGCGAATCCGAAATCCGCCAGCTTCAAATGATTGCCTGGAAAGAGAATGAAGTTTTCGGGCTTGATATCGCAATGAATTATCTTCTTGCTATGCGCATGGGCGAGCGCCGCAAGCGCCTGCTCTGCAATCAACATGGCATGCACGCCTGATATTCGGCGTTCAATACGATCAGCCAATGATTCCGTACCCAGCTCCATCGCTATGACGAAATGATCGTCAATAAAACTCGCGTCCTGTACTGTCAAGATATTGGGATGTACCAAGCGTGTCGCGATTTGAACTTCGCGAAGGAAATCATCATTACTGACATTGTCGTCCGATTTCGGAACTTTCAATGCAACTCGCGTTTTATGAATGGTATCAGCGGCTCTGTAAACGTCGGCCATCGGACCTGTCGCGATACGACTCAGGATGCGATATTTACCAAGTTTTTGACGCACTCGAAGCAAGGCGAGAATAATCCAATAAAATGAGAGGTCAAAACCTGGCTGCGACCCCGAACAGGGACGCAATCATTGTTTGCAAGGCGGGTTGAAGTCAAGCGCAAAAATTATTGTTGACGCAAAATTTTAAACTGCGAATATTTCGACAGCGTCGCTTGCACGCCGAAATTGCTGTTCAACTTTTTACCCTTTCAACTGCGCGTCGCCAGCCGGCGTAGAGATTCGTTCTTTGCTCATTATCCATTTCGGGCTCAAACACTGCGTTACGGGACCAAAGCGATGCAATTTCATCTGTCGACGCAAAAACCCCGCACTGCAATCCGGCGAGAAATGCGGCGCCAAGCACGGTTGATTCAACGTTGGTTGGTCGCTCCACCGGCACATCTAATATGTCAGCAAGGAAGTGAAGAAACCAGTCGTTAGCAACCATGCCACCATCCACCCGAATGATGCTTGGACGAACACCATCGGCCGACATTGCATCAACCAGATCGCGAGTTTGATAGGCGATGGCCTGAAGCGTTGCGGTCACAATTTCGCCGATCCCGCTATCGCGAGACAGACCGAGAATTGCCGCGCGGGCGTCAGGATCCCAATAAGGTGCGCCCAAACCGGCAAACGCAGGCACAACGTGCACATTTTCAGTGATTCCGGTTGCAGTGGCTAGCGCTTCAGTATCTGCAGCCGACTCAATAACTTTAAGCTGGTCGCGAAGCCATTGAATCGCCGAGCCCGCGACAAAAATACTTCCCTCAATCCCGTAAGTAACCTTTCCATCGAGCCTAAATGCGACGGTAGTCAATAAATTGTTATTGGATTGCAGCGGTCGATCACCGGTATTGGCAAGCACAAAGCATCCAGTCCCATAGGTACTCTTGGTGACGCCGGGTGCGAATCCCGCCTGACCGACCAATGCCGCCTGCTGGTCGCCAGCCATACCACAAATTGGAATTTCGAGACCAATCGTGGATTTGTCGGTCACCCCGTAGTCATCAGCGCAATCTTTGACCTGCGGCAGTATCGATGCCGGAATATCGAAAAGCGCCAGAAGCTCTTCGTCCCACACCTGCGAATGAATATTGAAAAGAAGGGTTCTTGATGCATTGCTCGCATCAGTCGCATGCTCGCGACCACCCGTGAGTCGCCATAATAGGAAACAATCGATCGTTCCGAACAGCAGTCGGCCGGCATCTGCCAATGCTCGGGCCCCGACGACATTCTTAAGCATCCAGACTATTTTCGTGGCAGAAAAATACGGATCAAGGCGCAAACCTGTTTTCGCAGAAACGACCTCTTCGGCACCCTGCTCTTTCAACCGCTGGCAGTAACCCGCAGTGCGACGATCCTGCCAAACAATCGCGTGATGAATGCATTGGCCAGTGTCGCGATCCCATAGCAATGTCGTCTCGCGCTGATTGGTAATGCCCAGCCCTTCGATTTTCACGTTTCCGGCTTTCGCCAACGCGTCGCGGGTGACGCGAATGACCGACTCCCAGATTGCTTCAGGATCGTGCTCAACCCAGCCGGGCTGTGGATACTCCTGCGGAAACTCCTGCTGGGCGGACGCGATAACCGTCGCGTGACTATCAAAAACCACGGTGCGACTACTACTCGTCCCCTGATCAATGGCCATGAGATATTGCATATTTTCGCTCATTCGGAACGACTCCCGCTAGAGAGTATAAAGCGGCTTCTTAACCACCATTTTTTTCCCCAGATATTCAGGTCTTGTCTGGTCATGCTGAGTCGTCGCAAACGCGCCAATACTCTCCAGAATTTTTGCTGGCCATGGAGTGACTCGACGCGTTTCCAGGGAAACATGCAGATTCATCCATTCGGCCGTTGCCACCAAATGCTTTCGCTCGGCGTGGTACATGCGCTGGAACTGGTGCACGCGTTTTTCATCATAGGCTAGTAATTGCGACGTGATGACGTAAGGGTCTCCGAGTAACAGCTCGCTCTTGTATTCAATGTGGCACTCAACGGCAAATGTAGAACCCTTTTCATGCTCGAGATAGTCGTCCGTAATGCCAAATTGCGTCCAGAGATCGTCAATCCCAAAGTCGAATGCCAACACGTAGTACGCGACATTCATATGGCTATTAATATCAATCCATTCTGCTTGTACCGACCCTTGGCCGACCACAGTCCCGATCATTTTTGCATCATTCATGTACTTGCCAATTCCTGTCGATTTTTGAAGTGACGCAGCGCGTCGGGATTTGCCAGTGCATCCATATTCTTGACCGCCCGCCCGTGCACGACGTTGCGCACTGCCAGTTCCACAATCTTGCCGCTGATCGTGCGCGGAATTTCCTCAACCTCTACAATTTTCTCAGGTACATGCCGCAGCGTTGTGTTGTCGCGAATTACCGCTCGAATTTTGCCTTGTAACGCTGCATCCAATGAAATGCCGTCTCGCAAGTGTACGAACAAGACCACTCGCACATCGTCGTCCCAATCCTGACCGATTGCGATACTTTCTAAAACCTCGTTTAATTTTTCCACTTGCCGATATATTTCAGCGGTCCCGATACGGACACCACCGGGATTAAGTACCGCATCCGATCGACCGTAAATAACCATTCCGCCGTTAGGCGTGATTTCGGCATAGTCGCCATGCGCCCAAACACCAGGGAATCGGTCAAAGTAAGCCGCATGGTATTTTTGATCGTCGGGGTCATTCCAAAACCCGACCGGCATCGACGGAAAAGCGTTACTACATACCAGCTCGCCGTTTTGCCCGATGACGGCTTCACCGTCGTCGTTATAGATTTGCACCTGCATACCAAGCGCCAAACACTGCAATTCACCTCGGCGAACTGGAAGTAACGGATTGCCACCGGCAAAACAACTGATGATATCGGTGCCGCCGGATATGGATGACAATTGAACATCGGCAGATATCGCGTCGTATACATAATCGAAACTCTCCGGCGCCAGCACAGAGCCGGTGGAAAGAATCGTTTTTAGCGCCGGCAGATCAAACTCATCGCGAGGTCTGACGCCCGCCTTCTCCAGCGCAGAAATGAATTTGGCGCTGGTTCCGAAAACCGTTACGGCTTCGTCTTCAGCCATTTTCCATAGGCCTCGCCCATCGTCCAAAAACGGCGACCCATCATAGAGAATAATCGTCGCACCAGCCGTTAGCGCACTGACCAGCCAATTCCACATCATCCAACCGCACGTGGTGAAATAGAACACGCGATCCTCAGGCCCTATATCACAATGCAATGAATGTTCTTTGATGTGTTGAATCAGGGTGCCGCCCGCGCCATGCACGATGCACTTGGGGACTCCGGTCGTTCCTGACGAATACATGATGTATAGGGGGTGATTGAATTCCGTCGGCGTACAGTTCAAGCGCGCATTCGGCACCATGATGTCCTGCCACATAACACCGTTGCCCAGCCCGCCAATGTCCACGTCGTCGCGAGTAAACGGGACGACAACTGTTTTTTCGATGCTGGGAATTTGTTTTAGCACTCCCCCGACGGCACCCAGCGAATCGAATCGCTTGCCATTGTAGAAATAGCCATCTGCGCAGAACAAGACTTTCGGTGCAATCTGTCCGAAGCGATCAACCACACCATTAATACCGAAATCTGGTGAACAGGAAGACCAGATCGCGCCAATACTCGTTGCCGCGAGCATCGCAACGATGGCTTCCGGACAATTCGGCAGAAACCCTGCCACGCGATCGCCTTTCACGACGCCCGCATCTCTTAACCCGGCACTTATACTCGCGACCTGCGAGCGCAGTTCATCATAGCTCAACGCTCGCCTCGCGCCATTCTCGCCGCGAAAAATAATAGCCGGACGACCGCCGGTTTGCCGCAGCACGTGTTCGGGAAAACTGAGTTCTGCATCTTTGAACCACTCAGCTGTCGTCATATCTCCCGGCTGATGTACGACGACACTGGCTTCCCTGGTGAATCGAACCTCACCGAAATCACATACTGCCTGCCAAAATGCCGCACTATTGTTGATAGCCCACGATTGCAACTCAGCGTATGAATCGCAGCTTTGCGACTTCATAAATCGATACATGGCGCTGTTTTGAACCCGCTCGTCCGAGGGGCTCCAGAGAATCTTGTTGTCTGCCAAAGTAGGTGCCTTGCGCTTTTCGTCACTATAGCGGGATTGCAATATTCTGCTGATTATGACGATTTTGACGAGGAAACGCTCGGAGTTCCGCGCCCAATCATCGACGCGAGCAGAACCCCTTTCCGGCAGCCTGATTTGCGCGGCATTACCCCTATTATCTAGTTCCAGTGCAATTAGTCGCTATTGACCGGTTGATGAGATAAGGGATTGCAGTGAACGAAATCTGGGCCATCATTATTTTAACGGTTGCGGTTGTGGGGATTGTCTGGGCCATCCGCGATAAAGCCAAGTCTCGACCGATTCCGGAAGCCATCCGTCCCGGGAAAACATTGCCAGACTTTACAGTTTTGGACGAAGACGGCACCACGCTTAGCTCATCGTCTTTGCGGGGCTCTCCCACCGTGCTTTTATTCGTTCGCGGTACTTGGTGCCCTTTTTGCAGTAAACAAGTGGCGAATCTCACCCACTACTACAACGAGATTACGTCAGCTGGCGCAAGGCTTATTTTGGTTACGCCCAAGCCCTTGGATACCACACGACGCGTAGCGGATGCATTCGGAGTTAATTTTGAATCTTGGTTAGATGAATCGTTGTAGGTCGCAAAGTCACTAAACCTACTGAGCGTCGATGGCGTGCCCGGCAAACACCGGGCCGACTATGGTAACGACACCTTATGGCCGACATCGTTAGTTATTGATGCCGAGGGGGTCATTCAATTTGCCGAGTTATCGCGATTTATCGTGGACAGACCGAATCCCGAAAAGTTACTCGCAGTCGTTAAACGCCTGCAGAAATGATTCGTTTCGCTTGCTGATCGGCCACGACATTTGTCGGTTTGTCGCTTGCAGCTGATTCCTCGAAGATCCCGGTCAGCCGCGGTCCGATGGCAGACACTTGCTGCCAAACCTCGTCTTCAGTTGTATCACCGTAGTACTCGCACGCAACATTGATAATTCCGCCGCCATTGATGACGTAGTCAGGCGCGTAAAGGATGTCTGCAACATTGGAATCGATTCGGCATTCATAATCGCGCCCAGCGCGCACGGCGCTACGACGTCAACTTTCTGAACCAAAATATCCTCAAGGGAGATTGACGTCGCACTAAATTCGTCTACGACCTTGCGCACACGGCCCGCATCGATGTCGGCCACGACAAGGTTTGCGCCAGCTTCATGGAGATATTTGCAAAGATAGTAACCAACCTGGCCCACGCCCTGCACGGCCACGGTTAGGCCGGCAACGTCATTACGACCAAGCTTAAATTGCACCGCGGATTCGATGCCTTTGAAAATGCCATACGACGTCTTCGGCCGTAACATATGCGCCACCGAGCTGCTCAACGAAATCCCCGTAACGTTCTTAGAGCGCTGCACTGCCTGAGTATCCGGGCGTTTTCATAATGACGCCCTTGCCTCCGCCGAACTTCAAGCCCGCCATGGCATTCTTGTAGCTCATGCACTGGGATAGGCGTAACACGTCGTGCAGTGCCTCGGTGCTGGAGGCATAAGACCAAAGCCTCGTGCCGCCGGCTGATGGGCCGAGCGCCGTGGAATGGATAGCGATGATCGCCTGCAATCCAGTTGTCGCGTCATGGCAAAAGACGACCTTTTCGTGTGCGTCGAACGCTGAATCATCGAAGGCGGACATGAAATCTCACGATTAATTGAAATGTGTCAGTGCTGGCGCGACAACGATTGCCGCGGCGCGGATTCTAGCACCCAATAATCATGCCGGCATAGATTCGCGTTGCTGCTGGCGCGAATGCGTGGCGTTAACCCTAGAATTGGACGTTGACGGCCTTGCACAAGAAACGCATGTAAGGATCCGCTGCTCGAAAGGCTGTCTCGACATTGCGCTGGAATTTTGGACTTAGCGCATCCCTGATTGTCATGTTCTTAATCGCAATAAAGTCCTTCCGCTTGATGTCCTCGATCTGTGGATTTTCTTTATCAAAACCGCGCGGTGGTCTAGTCAACGTTGCTCCGCCAAGTTGAAAATGTCGCGCAAAATCCTTGTCGTCTCGAGCACGTTCCCATGCCGTCGGTTTATCGGAAATTTTACCGCGAATACCTTTCAATGCATCCGATGCGGGACGCCACATTCCGGCGCCGAGAAATACCTCATCAGGATCAATGTGGACATAATAACCTGGGGCGTGAACATCGCGTGCCTGCTCATGGCGAAACTGAATACCTATATTGGTTTTATAAGGAATTTTTTCTTTTGAGAATCTTGTATCGCGATAAACTCTCATTAAAGATCCACCCATCCGTTTAGGAATCGCGGTAAATCGCGGTGCTATTTCCTCCAACGGTGCTTGCATCGATTGAATGAATCTTAACGCAACATCAAGAACTTCTTCTTCATAACGTGTTTTGTTAGCGTTAAACCAGTCCCGATTGTTGTTATCGCGGAGCTCGGTTAGAAACTCAATTGAACTAGGCGTAAATCGAGCGTTGCCGTCGTTTGGCATTGTGGCTTCTCCTCAGCAGGACTCGTTTTCGTTCGGATGAGGATACATGTCCGACTCATCTTCACCATCGCGAGGTGCAAGACATGCGAAGTCCTTTTCGACCAATATGCTTAAGCGCTCACCGTCATCAAGAAGTTGTTCAGCCGAAATAGAGACCTGCTCGGACGCCGCCCACTCCTGAACGTCCACGGCAGGAACGCGGACGGTCATTACGTTATTCGAAATATGCGCCTCCGGCGCCACCGTTGCAGGTGAGCTTTCAAAAACGTACTCGAAGGCATTTGCGCCAGCGAAATGAACCCGTCCACGAACCAAGCCCTCAGAATTGGCCGTTCCAACCTCAGTTCTGGTGAGGCGCAAGCGAATTGAATTGTCGAGAATAC
>JABIUH010000504.1 GCA_018701055.1 Woeseia sp.
AACTGGCCACGAAACCGAGATAGGGATGCAATCCGCGGCTGGCATAAAGATAGCTCCCCCCCGCGCGAGGCATGGCGGAGGCGAGAACGGCATAGGCCAGCGCGGCCAGCAGTGCAGGGACTGCCGCAAAAAGAAATGCCGGCAGGACCCAGGAACCAATGCCCGGTACGTTGCGCTGAATCATGAACGGAATGACGTAGACGGATGCGCCCAGCATCGAGCAGATGCCGGTCGCCGCCATGCCCAATAGTCCGAGCCGGCGGCGGAGGCCGGTAGTCGAGGGCAGTTGGTCGTCAGTTGGGGAATTCAAATTCTTATTAGTAGTAGATCATCCACGATCTAAGTCTATCGCATGTGGTTGAAGATTCGTCTAAGAGCGATATAAGGGCCAGACCCCTATTGTACTCGAAGCGCAAAAACGCAGCACCCCGTTTTGCGAGGAACGTAGTGACGAAGCAATCCAGTTTTTTCTTAGTTTGGATTGGATCGCGTCACTGCGCTCGCGAAGACGATGCTCAAGAAAAACGTTGGTTCGCGGGTGCGACTACGAACGCACCTCGTCATTGCGAGAAATTCCGTCGCTGAGGTTACGATGAATAATCTAGCCCGTCTTTGCGAGGAATGCAGTGACGAAGCAATCCAGGTTTTTCTTAGCTTGAGATTGGATCGCGTCGCTGCGCTCGCGAAGACGAAAGCGGGATCGAAAACGGCGTTAGATTTATTCGTTGGCTACGGTCCAATAGATAATCCAACAAATAGATCTGACCTCCTTTTTGAGTCTGGCCCCATTTATCTGTACCCACTACGGCAACTAATCAGTCAGTAGAGTTGTCCTTTTCAAGCTCAGGCGGTCGCAATCGCCAAAGTTGGTACTGTCGGAAACCGATATAAACATATAAAGCGAGTGCGCCATACATGACAGCCGCCCCCAGAAATCCCCTGATTCCGGTAGCACCTCGGTTGTGTCCGACAGTCAGGAGGAATGACAAAAACAACCAAACCACAAAGGCCGCAATCGAAATGATTATCCTAGTCAGGGCGGAGCGAGGCCGCTCACCGGGTTGGCCCGCGTAACGTGCTTTTGCTTGCAGAAGTGTTACTACGACCACAAATAACGTGATACAGGACGCGAACAGCAAGCCAAATAACATCAAATTGAGCATCGTCACGAGCGATCTCCAGCCAGGATCCAATCAGGATTGGTGTAACAGCGAAATTATATGCCGCCTGGCGACTCGGCATTTTAGTTTATCGGCTGATCCCAGTTTTTATAATCCGCATATCGGTGTTTCCATTCCGTCATTCGCTGTCACGATGGCTTGAATACGTTATCGTTAGGAAAATCTCAAATGAAGGGGAACGCGAATGATTACGCGCCGGAAACTACTGGTCGGGAGCGCCGCTGCTGCCACACTGCCTTTTACATCACAAATTGCAACAGCTCAGGACGATTGGTCGTTCGATCCGTCGTCACCGTTGCCGCACAAGGAAGCATTCTTTCCGTTCGAAGGCACTTATCTCAATAGCGCGAGCCAACATCCGATGTGCCGTGTCGCGAAAGCGGCGGCCGATCGTTATCTCGAATACAAAAAGTTTTCGGCGTCGAGCAGTTATTCGTCGGGCGATATTAGGCAACGCGTGCGGGAGAACTACGCAAAACTTATTAATGCGGATGCCGACGAGATCTGTTTCGTGGGAAGCACGACCGTCGGTGAGAACCTGATCCTGCAGGCGCTCGATATTCCCGGTACGCCCGGCAGAATCGTGACGGATGAGCTGCACTTCGTTGGCTCGTTGCCCACGTATACGGAACTCGCGAAACAGGGCATGGACGTGGTGACGATTAGTGCATCTGAAGACGGTTCTATCGACCTGGAAAAATACGAGCAGGCGATCACGGACGAGACAAGACTCGTGGCGGTTTCACACGTGTCGATGCTCAACGGTTTTCAACACAACCTCAAAGAACTTTGCAAACTTGCACATGCAAAAGGCGCGTTGGTGTATGCGGACACGGTGCAATCGGTTGGCAACACGCCAATTGATGTGCGCGACTCCGGCGTAGATTTCACTTCGACCTCTGGATACAAATGGTTGATGGGCGACATGGGAATGGGCTTGATGTCCGTTCGCCAAGATCGTCTCAGTGCTTTGCGACGCCCGTGGTATGGCAGAGACCAATTGTCTCGCCGCGAACACTTCGGCTTTCCGAACCCGGGTGGCAACGGAGCGGTGACGGAGTATGAATACCGCGACTCGGCGCGCGGCTATTTCTCTATGGGTACGCTGGCGAATATTGTTGCCGCGGAACTCGATGCGTCGCTTGAATATTTGCTGGCGGTCGGTGTGGAACGAATACAGGCATACCGACAACCACTCATCAATCATTTACAGGACGAGCTGACGAGACTGGGCTATCCAACGATCACGCCGCGCAGTACCGGTTCAGCGATCGTATCGTTCCGGCATGATGATGCAGCGGGAATACGCGAAAAGCTGCGCGCGAACAACATTACGATAACGGTGTCGGACCACTACTTTAGGGTGGCACTATCGGTGTTCAACGATTTGAACGACCTCGAGCGACTGGCCAGGGCGCTGGCGTAAGCGAAAACGAGGCCAGGGAAATAGGTGATCCGACCCCGCTATCGAAACTTGGTAACCAGGGCATCCATGAGACCTCCATTTGCGCCCCAATACTGAGCAGTGCCATCACCATCGGCGCGCGGCCAGGTTGAATACAAGGCGATGACAATACCGGCCTCCGGTGCGACGTAAACAGTTTGGCCGTGAATTCCAAAACCGCCAAGGTCGTGCCCATCGTTGCCCGTACCCCACCAAAATGAGCGGTAATACGGTTTGAGACCCTCTGTAGGTTTAGACGGCCAGGTCGGTTCGCCCGGTTGCGCGTGCATGTCCTCAATAAAAGCAGCCGGCACTACCTGTTGACCGAACGCACGACCTTTGTTTAGTACCAGCAGACCTACGCGGCCGAGGTCGCGTAGCGTGGAGTTCATGCCATGGTCGGCAAGTACGAACCCGCTTTCATCGACGGTGATGAACGCATCGAATTCCGCGCCCATCGGTTTCCAGATGTGTTCAGAAATCAATTCCGCCAGCGGTTGGCCCGTGGCTTCTTCCAGCACCCAACCGAGCACATCGGTCGAGCCCGAGCGGTATTTGAATTTGCCGACGTTGGATTCGTCGCGACCTATGGTAGGAAAAAATTCGTATCCGCCGCGCGGTCCGTTTTCGGGACAGTAGTCGGCGTCGGTCCAGCCCACCGCACAGTCCTGGATGCGAAACGTAGTGCTGAAGTCCGGATAGTCTTCCGTGTAATCTGATCCGTCTTTCATGTCGAGCACGTTTCTTAAGGAGTCCGGGCCCCAGCCACTTGCAGCGAGTGCCGGTACATAATGCGACACTGGTTTCGAGAAATCGACGATGCCGTCATGTTCGAGTTTGCCCGCCAACAAACCAACGACTGACTTAGATACTGAGTTCATCAAGTGCGGTCGTTCTTTAGTCAGGTGGCCGTAGTATTTTTCGAAGATGACATTGCCGTCTTTGAGAATCAGTAGACCATCGACATACCAATCTTTTGCAATCTCGTCGACTGTCTGCTCACGTCCTTCGAAGCGAACGGAAAACTCACTAACAAAACTGTCGCTTCGATTGAGCGCCAGGACACGGTCACCGTCGTGTTCAATATTGACAGTAGGCAATACCTCACGAAGGTGACTGAAGCTCCACCGATTCACGGGGCCAAACTGAAAATTGGAAAGCGTGACGTTATCCGGCCTGCCACCTTGTTCGGCCAGGCACGCGGAGTTGAAAAGAACACCCGTTAATAGGCACAAGCACAGGCTTAAGGATGCGGGGGTTTTATTCATCACGGACTCTCTATTGTTGTGTTGAAGAATTCATTTCCGTTGAAGGAAAGTAAATACCAGCCTTAATTATCAGTTGAGTATATCTGCCATGCGAACTTCCATAGCGGCTCTCGCGTTTATTCCAGTTCATTCACCGCACGGTGTGCCATCATCATCGCGGTTTTGGCATCCGAACCAGGCGCAGAATCGCAATTGGCAACAGTGATTCGGCCAAATGGTTGTCGGCCGATTCGCGTCGAATCCCCAGGGCCGCCTAGTGAGTAGCCGTGGGCCCAACGATTGACAGAAATACTGGCGACATCTCTATCGAAATCAAACAACTTCTCGGGGAGCATACCGCTGAGATGTCGCCTGATCTCCTGCTCGTAGTCGTCGAACTGCAGCGACAACATCTTGTAACGCGCTTCACGAAATTGCTCAAGTCTTGTATCGCCAACTGTCCCATACGGACAGCTGATCATCTGAATGACACAGGGATCGTCGGGAGTCTTTGTATACTCATAGCCGCCCATGCTTACTGGAAAGTCCATATGCACTGCTTGATGCATATGGCCGGGTGACATCGCCATTCCAATGCCCAGCTCTTTCATTCCCCTCCAGTTTCTCACGCCTACTGACGTGTATTGCAGTGGGCTCTTCCCCTGAACTAGCAATGCTTCTGCCTGCGCTCTCGGAAGGCCCGAAACGATATGTGGAATGATTGCGTTGTAGCAGGCCATCACGACGCCTTTAGCCCTCACCTGGTACGACGTTTTGTCGTTGATGTAGTTGACGAGAACATCACCAGAGGTACCGGCGTCACCAACATGCTCTACATTGATCGCTGTACTGTTTAGCCTCACGCGAACAATGTTGCCGGGTTTATCTAATTCGGCATAGTTGAATTTTGCCAGCACCAGTTCTTCAGCGTTGTTTCCTCTCGCTACATCAGGAATCAACTTTTTCACCAGCGCGCGTGCAACGCCGGCATTGCCATCGGGAAAATGATGAATGTATGGATTATTTTCGTCGTAGACAGCGACAGGTGCAAAGCCGAGTGCGCCACAGCTCTTGGCGGCTGCAATGCTCATCACGTCTGTTCCACCGCTGCCCCAGTCCAGACCGGAATGTCGCGCCATTCGGAGCACGCCCGGGTCATCAACCCCAAATGTATTCATTAGATAGTCGTAGTAGGAATGTGTGGATATATAGTCCTGCAACTCTTCTTCTGGAACCGGTAACGAATGCAGCCCGCCGTTGAGAACTCGAAGTAACTGTTCTTTGCCTTTGTGACTTACAGGCGCTTGTTGCGCCGCTTCTTCATTGGAAAGTTTCGCGCCCTGCAGGCCTTCAACATAGTTCGGATAATTGCAGTACGGATGCTGGACTACTTTGTCTTCGCCAAATACTTCCTCGTTGAAGTAGGTGACACCGCCCAGGTCGTGCCGCTTAAAGAAGCCCATGTCATAGGCCGATTCAAAACGTTCCAGATCGATACCGATGTCTTCCATCAGATCGAGCACGACTTTATTTGCGTGATTCGGGTCTACAATGGTCTGTGAGCCGCCATAGGCTATGCGGGTATTGCCATCAATCGTGTGTTCATTGCGCTTGGCATGGCCGCCGAAGTCGTCATGGTTGTCCAGGATAAGGATCTTCTTATGGGCTCCATGCTTTTGCTGATAAAAATACGCGGCTGCCAGTCCGCTGATTCCGCCACCGACCACAACCAGATCGTAGGTCTCCGACAGTTTGCTAGTTGATCCCCAATCAGAACGCCCGGCCCATGCACGGGCATGCGCGTAATCGTTTGAACCCGGGTGACTTCCCCTGAGCCCAGTAAGCGTCGGTGGATAATACGATGGATCCAGAGCAGCCATAGCGGCCTGGCCGTTTGCGTCAAACGACAGAATGGAACTCCCTGCTGTCACTAGCGCGCCGTTGATAAAATCTCGTCTAGTTATCTTACTCATCGACTCTCTTCATGTCTTGTGTGCTCACAGGCAATTATAGGGGAAAATGGAGTTAGATTTATTGAGCTGAGAAAAAGGTGCCAATGAATGCCCTGAGGCAAGAAATAGGTCCGACACCACTGCTGTCCCATAAACTTGCTGTCTACGATTTAGTTTCGGGTAGCTCCAATTGAGTCAATCGTAGGAGTGGGATCCTGCGGCGATTCAATACTTCATCGCGCCTGGGTCGCTCTCGGTCGTGGCTGTGTGAAAATCTAACATTACGTCTTTGCGAGGAGGCAGAGCCGATGAAGCAATCCAGTTATTCAATGATTGATGGATTGGGTGACCGGTAACATCGTTTTGTCAGCCCTTCGGGCGAGTTTCGCTCGTCCCAAATCGCTCCTGGAGATTGGGTCGCTGCGCTCACAAAGACGAATCTGGAGTTTTCACATAGCCTCGGCCATCCATGGCCTGCGCGAAATTCGGACTCCTGTCCATCAAGGCGCTCCTACGGTTCTTCGCATTGAATCGATGTCTACTTTAAATTCGGTATGTCGCGCTTTTTGTATCGTGTCTGCATCAAATTTATTCAGCAAACCCCTACAGATGTATCGGTAGGTCTCTGAAATTATTTAGTCCGAAATAAGGAGCTGGATCGCGTTTCTGGGCATGGCATGCAGTAAAATCTGTCATCCTATTTTTCTCATCGTTTTGCGATTTACGGATTGACTGTCGAGGATATCAGTTGGAAATAAGAGGGCGTTCGTAGTACTTTATTCGCGGACTGCAATGTACTCTGAACACAATCCTTGCGGTTACCCAAAAGGAATTTCTAAATTGAAAACTCCATTCACCATTTGTATTTTTTCGTTCTTGGCTATCACTATCACGTGGGCGGAGGAGCCCGTTGATCTCGATATGGTCAACAAGATTCGTGACGAAGGCTTTAACCGCTCGGAGGTGATGGAAAGTCTCCGTGTCCTGGCGGACGAAATCGGGCCGCGTCTCACAGCAAGTCCGGGTATGCGGGCGGCCAGCAAATGGTCGGTCGAGCAGTTACAAGCCTGGGGTGTGAAAAACGTATATCTCGAGAGTTTCGATTTTGGTCGGGGTTGGTCTACGACTCGTAGTGAAATTCATATGACAAGCCCGCGCCAGACACAGCTCTATGGTCTGCCTGTCGAATGGCACCCGGGTACGGATGGCGTGGTCGAAGGTGAGATTGTTTATGCACCGATCAGTTCCGAAGAGGATTTCGCGGAGTGGGAAGGCAAGTTACTGGACAAAATGGTGTTGATCGACGAAGTCGGTCCACCCCACGAAGCTGATACCAGGAACGTCACTTCATACGACGATGAAATGCTCGATGAGCGCGTATCGTTCAATGTGCCAGTTGGCGAGCGGCCGCCCCGCGATGTGTGGGCCAAAGACATGCAGTACCGTCACGCACTGAGCGCATTTCTTGCGAAAGAAGGCGCGCAGGTTTTAGTCCGCAAGAGCAGCAGCGATGCCATGGTAATCCAGATGGTGGGCTATCAATATCATATCGGCATGACGCCGGAAATTCCTGCCGTCGTGTTGGCGGCGGAGCATTACAAGCGGCTCTCGCGACTTGCCGACAACGATCATGTGGTACGGCTGTCGGTTGACGTCGACGCGGCGTTTCATGATGACGATCCCTTGGGTTACAGCACCATCGCCGAAATCGCAGGTCAGGGGCGGAACCCAGAAATTGTCATGGCCGGTGCCCACATCGACAGTCACGCACCGGGAGACGGTGCTGCTGACAATGCATCGGGTGTTGCTGTTGTGATGGAAGCCATGCGGATACTGACGGCGCTTGACGTGCAACCGAAGCGAACTATTCGTATAGGTCTCTGGAGCGGGGAAGAGTTGGAGTTCTATGGTTCCGGGGAGCATGTGCGACGAAATTTCGGCAGCTATCCAAAGAAAACAGACGACATGTACAAGTATGTTGGCGATTATGAAGCGGCCGACCTCAGCAAACCGTTCGCCAAAGAGCGTGATTACGATAAGTTCTCGGTCTATTTAAATCTGGATAATGGCGCCGGTAAAATTCGCGGCATCTACACCGAGGGCAACGCCGCTGCCCGACCCATCTTCGAATCCTGGCTGGTGCCGTTTCATGATCTGGACGCGACGTATGTGACGCTGAACCGAACGCGGAGCACGGACCATGAATCTTTCCAGCTGATCGGGTTGCCGGGTTATCAATTTATTCAGGACCGCAACAGCGGTGCCGGCCGTGGTCATAACCAGATTGATCTATACGATGAAATCTATGAAAAAGACCTGAAGCAGGCGAGCGTCATTATGGCGAGCTTTCTTTATCACGCGGCTATGCGTGATGAACGGATGCCAAGGAAGCCAGAGCCTGTGCCGATTTTGGAGTGAATAGAACTAAGGTGTCAGGTCGCCGCTATTCCATAAACGTCGTGAGCGGTGAAAGCGTCACGATGCAGAGGCAATACATATTTGCTTCGACAGTTGACCGGAAAAATCCTGTTGCCGGTCCTTTGGGCGACGTTCGTTCGTCATAAATCGCTCTCGGCGATTTAGACGTTCCTCGCAATGGCGGGATCTACCACCAGCCGGAAGTCAGTCGAAACGCCGCTTAACGAATCGGAAAAGGCGGGCCTAAAAGTGGCCCGAAAAAAAGCTTAGGCGTCGGCCAAATATTTATCTCTAAATCCAGAATGAATACGTCAGTGACCACTAGGGTCTGTGAGGTTTCCTGGCAAACAGGCCAACCAGAAAGTTCTGCGGTCGTTATGGATCGATGTGGGCACAGACGCCCTGGCGGGGAATCCTCGCGTCTGTATTCGGGAAGTCGCTTTTCTGAAATCCACCCGAACAATCAAGAGTAAGCTGGCGTAGTATGTGCCCGATAGGGTCTGCGTATTCGATCCCGCACTTGGGGCAAAATTTCATGAGTAAAGAACGAAATAGTAAGAAAGAAACAAAGAAACAGCCCGCTATGACGGCAAAAGAGAAGAAAGCCGCAAAGAAAGCCAAGAAAAATGAAAAGGGCCGAATAGGCGAATAAACAGCCTCGCTACGTAGCGAAACGATGTTTTAATAGCCGCCAGGTATCGGAAGCGGCATCCGCGCCGGTACCCAAACTACAATGACTGACTGCAACCAGCGAGCCTTGATTGGCCCGCAGGGTTTGGGTATGTCTGTTGCTTATCTCCACCGACAATCAAAAGTCACCCCATTTATGTCTCTGTTCAAAAATTCTCGGATAGAAATTCTATCCGGACTCACCGTCGCGCTCGCTCTGGTCCCCGAAGCGGTTGCCTTTGCCTTCCTCGCAAAGACGAAGATATTGGGTCAGAGTACTCTTGTACTAACTTCACGACGATTCATGGATACGTGTATCGGTGCACGCCAATTCAGAACTAAAGAATAGAAGCGCGAACCCTGTCACAGGCGCAGCGAACCTCAGCTCAGGTCACGCCCGCGAGACCAATGGCCTCAACCATTTCCTGATGCAGACCCGGTGCCATTAGGTGCGCGCCCGATACACCGTTGATACCACTAGCTTGTTGCATCAACTCGGCACAGATTTCGATGCCTTTCTGGCGCGGGTCATGTGCGGCTTCCATCCGCTTGATGACTACGGTCGGCATGATGGTGCCGAAGAGATTATCTCGCATCCAAGTCGCGGCTTTGGCTGAGCGCAATGGGCCGAGTCCGACAATAAAATGAAGTTTCTCAGTAACGCCATGATCGGTTAGTCGCTGAATGTATCGTGAAAGCACATCCATGTCGTAGCAATACTGCGTTTGAATAAACCTCGCCCCGGCTGTGTGTTTTTCCAGTAGCCCGTCGGGTTTCCAGTCGTCATCTGGATCACGTGGCGCGTCTGCTGCTCCCGGAAAAAAGCTTGGCGCCGTACTCAAGGTAGCGCCTGACAAGGTTGTTCCGCTGTCGGTCATTGTATGCAACGCGGACACTAGCTCTTTTGAGCTGAAGTCAAAAACGGCTTTGGCGTCAGCATTATCCCCGGCGTCCACGCTATCGCCCGTCAAAACCAAAACGTTACTAATGCCAAACGCAGCGGCGCCGAGCAGATCGCTTTGGATTGCAATCCGATTTCTGTCACGGCAGGTTATTTGCATCACCGGCTCAACACCCATTTGCTTCAACTTAATTGAGGCAGCGAGGCTCGACATGCGAACCCGAGCGCCTGCACCGTCGGTCAGGTTGATTGCGGTTACGGCTGGTTTCAGAATATTCGCGGCGGCCTCAAGTGAGTGAAAATCGGCACCGCGCGGCGGTGTTAACTCGGCAGTCACAGCGAATTGTCCTGACTCGAGTCGTTTACGTAAAGGGTTGCTCATAGGGGTGTGGTCGATGCAGTTTGAGTTGAATAAAAAACGGATTGTGACTCAATTGTGGGTGAATTGTCAGAACCTATTTCACAGGCCAACGCAAAGAATCGGTCGTTCCAGATTTGGTGTTTACGTCCAGCCTCTGAATCTGTGGCAAAAAATGACCCCTGCAATTGGGGCGAAAAAAAATCGGGTGCTGAAGCACAAGCTTACATGGACGCTGCTATAGAAGCTGGGTGGCGAGCGGTGACGGAGCAAACGCTGTAGCGCGGACTATACTTCCTCACGCTGTTTCGTTCCTCGCAAAGACGGGGCGGTGGGTTGAGCTCCTCGCAAAGACAACATCTAGAGAAATTTCGCTGTGAGCCCTAAGGTTGATAACTGAGATCAGTGCACGGGCCAGGCCTATGCCGCCGACATAGCCTTTAGACATGTATTCAATTATTTCGAAATAGGCAACACTCTTCTCTTTTTTATTTTGCCTTTGTGCCTGCACTAGTGGCTCTGGTAGCTCTGGTGGCAATGGGGCACCACCGGTTGTTCCGTCACCTCCGCCTTCAGGTCCAATCACGTTCCATTGCAGCAAAGACGCGTCCTGTCCTGAGGTGTTAATTGTTGGTAATCCGCATTCCGAAATTAACAATGCGCCGGAACCGTTTTGTGGCTATGGCGACCCCAGTCTCGAATACGACGCCACCATAGGCACACTATGGTTGGCCTATAGCTGGCTCAATACGCAGATCAGTGACCCGGGCCCGCCCGCTGTTTTCGATCTTGGCATAAGAACTCGACTCGCTCGCAGTGATGACAACGGCGCATCTTTCACGTTCGTTCACTCTGTTGATGACATGCAGATGGAGGCTCATCTCAATACTGGCGTTATGGGGTGGAGCACATATGAGGTGTCAACGCTGGTGTAAGAGCCGGCGGGCACGTGGCAGATCCTGTGGTTGAAATACTTCAACCCGTTTGGAACGGTCACGGGCGTCGACGAACGCCAGGTGTTTATTTACTGGCACACAACCGCAGCGATCCCTGATCTTTTTGGGGGCAACGGTGTCGTCTGGGGCAAGTCTGCTGCAATATCCGCAACCTGGGGTGCGCCGGTTGATCTCAACACGATCCCGGAGCTGGCTAACTGCATATTACAAACCGAACTCGGCATGTTCGCCTTCAACGGCGAAACCTATCTCGCAATCTCTTGCCTGGTGGTGGATGGGGCAGGTCGGCGAACCGATCTTGAGCGCATCGAGCTACTATGCTAAACACCAAGTGGTTACGACTATGTTGGCACCATACTCGGTGGCTAGGATGCTGCTGATCTTGGCGTGGATACCATTGAACAAGCGGATATCTCGGTTGTACGAGATGGCAGCATCATACTCGTGGTCACGCCGATCATTCTGGCGGCGGATCCGGATCACCAGTGTTTCTTCAGACTGTTCCGAAAGTCTTGGCAAAAAGCACTATAATGCAAAGAAAAAGAGTCCTCAGGACCGCCCATGACCGATCAGATTTTTATCTCTTATTGCCGTGACGATGCGGCTTACGTCACGGGCCACATTAACGATCTCTTGCGTAAGGAGTTTAGCGATGAGGCTGTATTTACTGACGTAGACAACATTGCCCTGGGTGTGGACTTCAGAGCGGCTATTGCATGTGGGTGCGACACCCTTTGGTCGTGACAGTCACGGGTGATCGCGACTTGGATTAATTTGAAGCCGACTGCATTCAGAAGCGCGCCGCAGAATAGTGGGTTGGCGGCCAAGGTTTCCAGCATCTCGATTATTACCGCTACATATCTCGCAACTCAATTCTAGAATTCTGCCTCTAGCTGTTGTCGATTTTCCAAGGTAGAACTCTTAGTTCTGGCCCACATCAGGAATTGAACAAATGAATTTTTTGATTGCAAAACTACCCAACAAAATAATTAAATTGTTGGTTACGTTCGTACTAATGATTGCGCTGGATGCAAATGCGGTCGAGTGGCTAGGAGAGGTGCAACTCGCCGTCAACATCACGTTTGACCTTGATGCTGAAACGCTTTGGTGGGACAACCCTGACACGATGGTAGGGAACCCGAGCTCTTTGTCTCAGGGCAACTATGGACCTATGGTTGCCGTACCAAAAATCTTGGCACTGCTGAGCAAACACAATGTTCAAGCCACTTTTTTCATTCCTTCCTGGGTTGCCGAGGAATATCCAGACACCGTTCTTGCGATTGTTGCTGACGGGCATGAAATTGCCGCGCACGGCGTTAAGCACATTCCACCGGTTCAACTAACCCCGAGTGAGGAATTAAATGTTTTTGCAGAGAGCATTCGGGCACTGACGGATATTAGCGGCAAGAAACCGCTCGGTTACCGCGCGCCAGCATGGGCATTTAGCGATGTAACGTTAAAGATAGCTGCAGAGCACGGATTTATCTATTCCAGCAACATGATGAATTCCGATGTTCCTTATGTGCATGCGGAACCTGCAGGTCTTGTAGAGCTGCCAGTTAGTTGGATTCTCGATGACGCACCCTATTTCTGGTTTGATGAGGGCTCCTGGAACAAAAAGATTCATTCGGCAGCATCTGTAAAGGAAATCTGGCAGGAAGAATTTTCTGCCGCCTATGAAGCCCGTGGTTATCTGGATTTGACCATGCACCCGCAAATTATCGGACGGCCTGCACGTCTAAAAATGCTGGACGACTACATCAGCTGGATGAAGGGTTTCGATAATGTATGGTTCGCGACGTGTAGCGAAGTTGCCGAGCACATGCAGAAAATTCATGACTGACTTCAATGTGTAAAAGCAGTTACGGACACTCATAATCAAAGGGAATTAATTAGTCTCGATCCCCACAATCGTGGGTGTCCCCATTGTTTCTAACTCCAATTTTTGCGAATTTCCAGGCGGCACTACTCCCAGTCTGGAACAACCACTGCCGGTCCTGCACTGCGAGAATATTCTGCGACGTTCGAATTCATCATCGTTTCCCAGCGTTGCATGGCCGCAGTCCATTCAGGTTTCAGATCATTCAAACGGTCCCGTTGACCTTGCGTCACACCGAGCACGGCCGAATCCGCTTCCTGATAAAGAATCGTCAGAAACGCGTCCAACGTGGGTTCGATATTCAAAACATCCTGGCCATTGCCGCGGTTAGGCGTGGTCACTGACTCCTGCCATTCTTCTAGTGTTTCGAGCAACGTCTCGGAACGTTGGACAAGATCGTCATCGTTCATGTCTTCCGCAATCGATTTTCGCAACTCAACCTGCTTCTGAATTGTCTGCAAGCCGTCAATACGTTTATAGATTGTATCGAGCATCGAATAGGCACCGGCTAAAAACTGTTGCTGATCCTCTATAGCCCGATCGTCGTAGTTGTTGATTGGGTCCCATTCAACATCGACCGTGCTTTCCTGAACAATTTCGCCATAGGTCATTCGCACACCGTAGATGCCGGGCGCGACCGTGTAGCCCTGGATGGCCTTATCACCGCGCGCGGCGCCAAAAAGAAAACTGTAGTCCACAGACGTGATCGGTTTATGGCGTAAATCCCACGTAATTCGATTGATGCCAGTCTCCGCCGGAATCGCAACACTGGCATTGCTTCCGCCACCGTCTATGCCTTTGTCCTGGTCGGTTTTCAATGACCGAATGACGTTGCCGGCAGCGTCGAGAATCTCAATGCTGAGTTCCTGTTCTTTGAGATCAGGCTCGTCCGAAAGTGCGTAATAAATCACCGCACCCGTTGGCGCGCTTGGCGCGAAACTTTCTCCACCACCGTTCCTGCCTCTGGTCGGTGTCAGTCGATAGGCCATTGATGGGTCGTACAAGTGCGCGGTTTCCGTCTCATGATTTGCCGCATATTGCCTTAGTGGTGCAATGTCATCGACAACCCAGAAGCCGCGACCCTGCGTTGCTAAAACCAGATCGACGCGCCGCACCATCAGGTCAGTGATGGGCACGATTGGCAGATTGGTTTGAAAGGCCTGCCAGTCTTCGCCGCCGTTTAATGAGACGTATAAGCCACGCTCCATGCCGGCATACAGCAGGTTTGCTCGATCTGGATCTTCGCGAACGACTCTGGCGAAATCGTCCTCTGGTAGGCCATCGGTAATCGTGTTCCAGCTGCGTCCGTAGTTCGTGGTTTTATATATATAGGGAGTGTGGTCACCCTCTTTATATTTCATCGCAACGACATAGGCTGTCGCCGGATCATGCGGCGACACATCGATTGAATTAATCATCCCTCGGCCTGCACCGCGAGGCGTCACGTTTGTCCAGTTCTCGCCGCCGTCTCGCGTGACATGCACCAACCCATCGTCGGCTCCCGTCCAGATTGTGTTTGCCTCGTGCGGGCTTTCCTCTAGCGCAAATATCGTGTTGTACACCTCGATGTTCTCATTGGTGTACGGCCCCGAACCCTTACCCTGTTTGTCGGCTTCGTTTCGTGTCAGATCCGGACTGACCTCAGTCCAATTGAAGCCGCGATCATCGGAACGCAGTAAAACCTGTGCTGCGTGATATATAACTTTTGGGTCGTGGGATGAAACATGAATCGGCGCATTCCAGTTGAAACGATATTTTTGCTCGGTTGCCATCACACCAAGACCGAGTTCTTCGTAGGCTTTAACCGATCGCGCGGTTCGCGTCTCGGTGTCGAATTCTTCTATCAATCCCAAGTAGCAGCCTGCGTAGGTGTAGCGGGGGTTATCCGGGTCGAACGCAACGTGTGCGCTCTCACACCCGCCGTGAATCTCCCAATCGTCGCGCCCAATAGTGCCGTCTCGTGAGCGACTCTTAATTGCGACGGTCGAGTTATCCTGCTGGCCGCCGTAGATTTTGTATTCGAATGTATTGTCAGTGTTGACACGATAGAACTGCGCCGTCGGCTGATTGTCCTGTCGCGACCATGTCGTGCCGCCGTCGAAGGAAACATTGGCGCCGCCATCGTTAGCATTGATCATCCGTTTCGAATCATCCGGATTGATCCACAAATAGTGATTATCGCCGTGCGGCACACTCACACTGTCGAACGTTTTTCCGCCGTCGACGGATTTCAGGAACGGAGCGTTCAGTACATAAACTGTGTTCTCGTCATTCGGGTCGGCGAAAATATGCATGTAGTACCAGGACCGCGTCTGGATGTTGCGCTCCTTGTTGATGTGCTCCCAGCTATCGCCGCCGTCGTCCGATCGATACAGGCCACCTTTGTCGTCGCCAGCCTCGATAACTGCCCAGACTCGTCCAGATTTTGCCGGCGATACTGCGACGCCAATCTTGCCCATGCCATCCGGCAGATCATCTGCCAGTCTCTCCCAGTTTTCGCCGCCGTCTGTGGAACGCCAGATGCCACTGCCGTCGCCACCCGAGCGTAATTTCCACGCTGTGCGCTGGTTATCCCACATTGCGGTAAAAAGAATGCGTGGATTGCCCGGGTCGATCGCGAGATCGACAGCGCCGGTTGATGCGTTCAATGGTTCCAAGACGCGTCGCCACGTAACGCCACCATCTATTGTTTTATAAATGCCTGTATTCGGCCCAGGCAAGTAAGCATTACCCTGCGCCGCTACCCACATGACATCTGCGTTATCCGGATGAATTCTTATTTCACCAATCTGCTTAACATCGCGGAAGCCGATATGTGTCCAACTCTTCCCGGCATCGGTGGATTTGTAAACACCGTCTCCCTGCGAAGACGCAATGTTTCGAAAAGGAGACTCACCCATGCCGACCACAACGACATTGGGATCAGAGGGTGCGACCGCGATTGCGCCAACAGCAGCGGTGCCAAAGTCGTCGTCAGACATTGGCTGCCAGGTTGCGCCGGCGTTGATGGTTTTCCAAACACCACCGGTGGTGCCCATGTAATAGACGTGCGAGTTTTGGCGAACACCCACGGCAACCATGGCGCGGCCGCCTCTGAATGGGCCGACATTTCGCGCCTGTATGCCATCTAGAAACTGCCGCTCATCGTCGGCAGCAAAGGCGAACGACGGATCTGCCATCGCCACAATAAAGCAAATACATACAGAAACTAATCTCATCGAAATTCCCCGGTGGATGAGCTTATTATTGACCCTATTGTTTCATTTCTGTCTGGATCACGATAGCGGGATGTGTATCGCCGCGAACCGACGATTTTGGACGAACAAACAGGAGTGTCTCCGTTGTCTATCCTTATCCTGAGTTTTAATGTCACAATAGATTCGCATCATTGTGGTTTGAACTGTTCCGTTTGAGGCTTATTCAACAGGATCAAGTATCGTGAAACGCAAAAATCGACAGTTGGGAATGGACCGCGATATTACACGTCGCGATTTTCTGAATGGCAGTACGATTGCCGTTGGTGGCTCGCTGTTGGGGTCTCCCTTGTCGCAGGCTTTGGCGGCGCTGGAATCATCGAACGACGCCCAAAACATGCCCGGTTACTATCCGCCAGTCCGGGACGGATTGCGGGGAAGCCACCCAGGGTCGTTCGAAGTAGGACACCAATTACGCGATGGCGCACGTTTCGATGATCCTGCCGATTCCACTGACACAGGCGAAGAATACGACCTCGTCGTGGTTGGTGGTGGGTTAAGCGGTCTTTCTGCGGCGCATTTTTTCCGCAAAGAAGTTGGACCTGATGCGCGCATATTGATCATTGAGAACCACGACGATTTCGGCGGTCACGCCAAGCGAAATGAATTCGAATACAAAGGTCGCACCCTCGTTGATCTGGGTGGCACCGAATACATCGAGGCGCCATGGAGATATCCGGACGCCGCAAAAACATTGATGAACGACATTGGAGTTGACGTAAGTCTCGCGCCCAAAGTCTTTGACCATGGCTTGTATCCGTCATTGGGAATGCAGTGCGGTGTGTTTTTTGATGAGAAAACCTTTGGAAAAGATGCGCTAGT
>JABIUH010000287.1 GCA_018701055.1 Woeseia sp.
AAATCACGATTCGCGGCCGGACGAAGAACCGCACCATCATCGCCGATGCCAATGACAACATCTTCGCTCGATGAGTCCGGCACAAAGTAGCGACGAATAATTTCGAACTCGTCCATCGGATAAACTAGCCCGGACTATTCATGAATCACCGCGATAATTGGGCAGAGCATTGTTTGCACATGGGAACTTCTGGCCGAGCGGAATACCGAGAGAAGAAAATCCCGTGTGCAAACAATGATCAAGCAAGGGCGCGAGTGCATTCGTGAACAGTCCGGGCTAGGGTGCGGGTCGGAGTTTTTTCACGGCACGGTCAAGCAACGCATTGATATATTTGTAGCCATCAAGCGCACCAAGCCGCTTAGTTAGGTTTACCGACTCGTTAATGACCACTTTGTAGGGCACATCGGGCTTGGATTTTAACTCATAGAAGCCGAGCAGCAGAATGCTGCGCTCCACAGGATCAAGTTGTTCGACGGGTCGATCTGCGTGCTCACCAATATCTTTTTCTAAAGCGACTACGTCGGCACAAATCGCTTTCATCGCTTCATCGTAGTATTTTTTGTCGACGCGCGCGTAGTCCGGTCGTTCGTGAAACTGGCGTAACAGTTCCGTTACGTCATGCCCGGTAATTTGCTGTTGATACAGCGACTGCACGATAAGTTCGCGTGCGCGACTGCGTGCGCTTTGGAGATCGGATTTACTCATTGGATTAACTCGCGAAATTTTCTAGTCGAGCTTTCGAATTAGGCTGATCATTTCGATAACGGCAAGGGTAGCTTCCTCACCCTTGTTGCCTGCTTTGGTCCCGGCACGTTCGATCGCCTGCTCGATGGAGTCCGTCGTTAGTACGCCCATACCAATCGGAATTCCGTGCTCCCGACCAACGGCGGCGACGCCGCGCATACATTCGCCGGAAACGTAGTCAAAATGTGGTGTCGCACCTCGAATGACCGCACCCAACGCGACGATGCCGTCTGCACGGCGCGTTGCGGCAACCTTCTCCACTGCCAATGGCATTTCGTGCGCTCCAGGCACACGAATGATTTCAATTGCAGAGTCTGTCGCGCCATGGCGTCGCAGACAGGAAATAGACCCTTTCAGAAGTGACTCGACGATAAATTCGTTAAATCTCGCGGCAACAATAACAATGCGCATATCCCGCGCATTCAGGTCGCCTTCCGTTATTTTAATTTTGTCCATACCGCTTATCGCTCAACGTACTCGGTCACTTCAAGATCGAAACCAGAAATGCCATACATCTGTTTGGGTGCTGACAGTACCCGCATCTTCTGAATATTCAAGTCACGTAATATTTGCGCGCCGATTCCATAGGTTCGCAAGACCGAATCGCCGTCACGCCGGGTCTGTAGGTCATCGCGATTGTTCGCGAGCCCATTGACCGTATCCATTAGGTCGCGCGGAGATTCCTGCTCGCGTAAAATAACGATAACGCCCGCCTCTTCCTCAGCAATGCGAGCAATTGCGCTATCGAGCGGCCAGCCCAGTCCGGGGTTTCGAATGCCGAGCGCGTCGCCCAAGGTGTCTTGTATATGGACCCGCACAAGTGGGTCGCTGGCCACACTGATGTCACCCTTGGCCAGCGCGATATGTACTGTCTGATGGATGTGATCGTCATAGCAATACATCGTGAGATCGCCATGATCGGTTGTGACGGTTTGCTCGGCAATGCGTTCAACATTGCATTCCTTTTCAAGCCGATAGGCGATGAGGTCAGCGATGGTGCCAATCTTGATGTCGTGTTCACGGGAGAACCGTTCCAGATCCGGACGACGCGCCATGCTGCCATCTTCGTTGAGAATCTCCACAATCGCCGCGGCCGGTTCTAGTCCCGCCAAACGTGCGAGATCGCAGCCCGCCTCGGTATGCCCGGCCCGCGTCAGAACACCGCCCGGCTGGGCCATGACTGGAAAGATATGTCCCGGCTGGCTTAGGTCTTCAGGTTTCGCACCCGCAGCAACCGCGACTTGTACCGTTCGCGCCCTATCGTGCGCCGAAATACCGGTTGTAATGCCCACCGCCGCTTCTATCGAAATCGTAAAATTAGTCGCCTGACGATGATCAGTTTCAGCGACCATCAATGGTAAGCGTAATTGCGAACAACGTTCTCGTGACATCGTCAAACATATAAGGCCGCGTCCATAACGGGCCATATAGTTAATGTCCTCAGGTCGCACACGTTCTGCGGCCATCAGTAAATCGCCTTCGTTCTCGCGATTTTCATCGTCAACCATAATGATCATTTTGCCCGCGGCAATATCCGCGATGATTACTTCGATATCGCTGAACGCGGTATCTTCGGCGCTCGGGTGCATTGTTGTGTTGTCAGACATAACCATTAGCTCTCAAAAAATCTTGCGTAATTCCATTTCCGTCGTCGGCGGTCAGCAGGCGTTCCAAATACCGCGCCAGCAAATCCACTTCAATATTCACCAAACCTCCAACTTCATACGTCTTCACAGTCGTGACTTCCGCAGTATGTGGAATGATGTTAACGGAGAACGTATTCGCCGCTACCGTATTAACGGTAAGGCTGACGCCATCTATACAGACTGAGCCCTTCTTAGCGATGTAGCGGCCATATTCCGCGGGGACT
>JABIUH010000219.1 GCA_018701055.1 Woeseia sp.
CCCCAGGTGGTTCTAATGTCGGCGGTGTCCAGCAGGTCCTTCACGCCATAAGGGATGCCATGTAAAGGCCCACGCACCTGTCCAGTGGCGCGTTCGCGATCCGCTTGATCCGCTTGCTGACGCGCGAGGTCGGCGGTCACGGTTACAAAACATTCCAATTTATCGCCGTAGGTTTCGATGCGTGACAAATAGATCTCAGTTAATTCCCTGCTGCTAATTTGGCCAGTGGTCATCCAGCGTGCTTGCTGTTTGACGGAAGCAAACGCGATGCTCTCGGCATCATCAGGAATTGCTGCGATTTCTTCGGGAAATAGGGCGAGCGAATCAGCCTGATCGGGATAGCCAACGCCAGGGAGCCTCGGATCGAAATGACACGCAGGTTGCAGTGTGATGGGGATGTATTGCTGGCGTCGTTTTTCCAGCGATGCGATTTGCTGAGCAAAGAAACCATCGTCACCTTCCTCGATTGCGCCGCCGAGTATTTGTCGACGTTCTGCTTCCGAGAATGCCAGACCAAACAATTTCTCAGCCTCTGCCAGAGTGCGTTCCGTAATTTTCTCGTCGAAACCGGCCCAGATACCGTCCGTCGCCGGGTCGCTTGCGTCACCTGGGCTGCCGCAAGCGGCCAGGGTCATTGAGCCGCCGCCTAACAACGCGGCTGTGAGGACTTTGCGGCGGTTTAATAGTGTCTGTTCATCATTATTCATAGCGGATCCCCGAGCGGCTGGCGGTTAGTTTCGTTATTCTCTGTCGCATGGATTAGTTTAACACTCGGTGGCCGGTCACTTCCGTAGCAATCGACATGACATCTACTGATCCGTGCGTCGGCGATACGTTGGGTGTCGTGGTCATCGTCTTCGAAAAAGCCGCGAGCAGGCCAGTCGTGAAAACGACGAAATTGAGATTCGAACAATGTTGCGGCTAACCGAGGTATTGGATCATCGTGTTGTGGATGGCGCACAATTCGGTAAGTTTGCCCGTGGTATTAGGTGATATTTTCGGAAGCCTGCGTGGCTTGACGAAATTGTGCAGGATAAACTCGAGCGCTGTATTTTGATTCGCGCGACGATTTGCAACATTGATAATCAGGGATTACTCATGACGTCAACGAACAGCTTTCTACGAAAAACACTTCGAATAAGTGGCTTTGCGGCAATTGCATCTTTGTGCATTGCGAGCTCGTTTGCTCAAGACGAAGCCGAAGAAGAAGGTCCTACTCCAGCTTGGACCGATTTGACCGATAGCGAGCGACGGGACGTAATGGCGTTTGCAGAGGACTATAAAATGTTCATGGCAAGCGCTAAGACTGAGCTTAGTTTCGTCGTAGAGGCGATAAAAGTGGCACGCGCTGCTGGGTTTCGTGAATTGACCGAAGACAGCAATATTCGGCCCGGCGCTCGCTTCTATGACATCAATCGAGATCGCACCTTATCGCTAATCGTCATTGGCTCGGAAAGTCATATGGAAGGCTTTCGTGTGGTGGGTGCACACGTTGATTCCCCGCGTCTTGAGCTCAAAGGTCGGCCTCTGTATGAAATGGAAGGATTCGCCCTGTTTCAGACCTACCGTCATGGAGGCATCAAGAATTATCAATGGGTCAATCTGCCGTTAGCCCTGGTTGGGCACGTAGACAAAAAGGACGGAACACGCGTGTCAATTTCCGTTGGCCTGGATCCGGATGATCCGATTTTCGTCATTCCGGACTTATCGCCACATGTCGATCAGGATTATCGCGAGCGCATGAATCGTGACGTGATTATGGGTGAGGAGCTGGATCCGTTGATCGCCTCGATCCCCGATGAAAATAATTCGGTTTCAAACGCGGTGCTCACGTATCTGGCCGACGAATACGACATCGAGGAAGAGGATTTGGTGTCTGCAGAATTGGTCTTGGTGCCTGCAATGGCGCCGCGCGACGTCGGCTTCGATCGCAGCATGATGGCCATCTACGGACAAGACGACAAACTGTCTTCATACACCGCGCTGCGGGCGATTCTCGAACAGAAGTCACCCGAACATACCTCGATCGCATTTCTGGTCGACAATGAAGAAGTCGGCAACGTCAATAATACGGGTGCACGATCAACTTACCTCGTCGACTTAATGAGTCAGCTTATCTATCGCCAACGAGGTGATGACTACAGTGATTATGATCTCCGCATCGCACTGCGTAACACCAAAGTTGTTTCATCGGACGTCAATCCAGGTGTACATCCTTCGTACCCCGGCGTTTGGGAAGCGGGCAATGCGCCGCGATTGGGTTACGGCGTCAATCTGAAACTTTACGGTGGCGGCTTCAATGCTAATTCAGAATATATCGCGTGGAATCGAGCTTATTTGGACGATGCG